>WRGC01000003.1 GCA_009787385.1 Bacillota bacterium | reverse complement strand
TATAAGGTAGTTGTGGTAGTATAGGCAACAAGTGAATAAATGCAATGTCTTCTAAGATAAATAAATTTTAGGAGATTTTTTTGTATGAAAGGAACAAAAAAGTTAAGGCAACGATTGGTGATAATATCACTAATAGCAGTTTTGTCATTGTCAGCGATATTGATGGTAGTATTGCAGACTAAAAGTTCAACCAAGTCAGTGACTGGTGATGGAGTAGGTTTAGAGTATTATGCAAAAAAGTATATCAACTTTTTTGTACAAAATGACAATGGTACAGTGTCATTAGATTTGACAAGAAAGACAAGGGGCAACACAAGCATAGAAGAACAAGATATTGAAGTTATGCAACAATATGATAAGATGCTTAATACCATCAATTCTATGGTAGAAAATGGCACTCTTTATATTGCTGATGATGGCAATTATTATTTTGCTGACAATTATGCAACTCGTACAATTGTTGGCGGCAAAAATGATTTTTATATTAGAACTCAAAGTATATTGTGGGTACCTGTTCCAGTTGGGTATTATTTTTCTCTTAGTATGGCTGTTTCAGTATTCTTTGTGGCAGGTATAGATATTCTTGCTAGGCACTTAGATGTGTTGTGGAGTAGTGATTCATTGATGGGTTATTTTAAAAGTATATACAATGATGAGCAAGTTGCTAATATATTAAACTCAAAGGATGGAGATATACAGAAAATAAAGGAAATTTTGCAAAGTATTGTAGATGGAAAGTATAGTACTTTTGTAAATATACTTGGATGTATTCCAATTGTATCTGATATAATTTCATTGTTAATAACATTTAGTGTAAGTTGGATATATGGCAATGTTGTGTCTAGCATGCAAACAAAAATAAAAGAAAATATAGCACTTAGCAACTCTAATAATACAATAATAATGACAAGTGATTTGCTTTTGGGTGGCCGCAATTTTAGTGTAGCTACAAAATAAGTTTCCATATAATTTTAGTAGATTGGATTTGAATAATATTTGTATGCAAATTATTGATGTTATTTAAATCTAATCTATTATGAAAAATTGAAGGTGGTTTAAATATTATGGTTAAAACAAAAATTCTTTTAAAGTGTGTATGTTTTGCTAGTGTATTATGTTTTGTATCTTTCTTTTTGGTTGGTTGTTTTGTATTTAAAACAGATGGTCCTAAGTTTGATGGGTATATAAAAGATTATTATGGTGAGTATACATTGACATTGCCATATGATTGGACTGTTGTAGAGGGAAAAGCTAACAGTTTTATTAGTGATTTATCATTAGAACAACAAGCTAACGAACTACAAAATGCTGGTTTTAATACTACTATATTTGAGAAATATAATGGCATGGAGTTGCTTGTTGAAGCACAACAAGACGAGAAAATTTATTATTTTATTGTTAGAAAAGCGGTTGATAAAGGCAATGAATACTCATTGGTAGATTTGACATTGTACAATTGGCTTATAGATGATACTAATGTATTTATAGTTCTTTATGATATTTTATTTCCATTACACTATAGTCAAGAGTTTTTGGATGGCACTAAGTTGGATATAGCATATGAAAGTTTGGTAGTCAATGCTACATTTGAACAGATTGCTGGGTTTTATTACAATACTAGAAAAGAAAATTTTGTTGTAGATGAAGACAATCAAAGAATTGTATTAACTGTTGATAGTAGTCACTGGATGCAGTATATTGATGGTAATTTAGATGAAAATATTGATTTGCAAGTAGAATTGCAGTACTATTGTGATGAAAGTCAAAATAAGATAGCTTTTATTGTTACTATTTAGTAGATTTTTATGATAGAAAAATCTATATAGTTGTAATCAAAATTATTATTTGGACAAAAATAATTTTTAAAAATCCATAATGCAGGCAATTGTTTTATGGATTTTTTATATGATTATTGTATAATACAAAAATTGTGATAGCATAGTAAGCAATTTCAATGTTGTATGACAAAAATGCTTGACATATTAATAATAAATTTGTTAGAATACTTGTAAAGTAAAACGCTTGACATTGTTGTATAATTTGATTGTTGAAAAACAAATAAGTCAAGTTTGTCCTATGAAAGATTTATCAATTAGTATTCTTATTGATTTGTATGGCAACTTGTTGCCCAAAACTCATTTAGAGCGTTTGCAAGAGTATTATAACAACGATCTTACTATCAATGAGATTGCAGTTAATTGCAATTTGACAAGACAAGCTGTATATGATAGTATCTTAAAAGCTACACAACAATTGAAAGTGTACGAAAATACACTTAAATTATTTTCAAAACTTGAAATTTTAAAACAAAAATTGGATTCTTCAACTTACAATATAATTGTAGAAACTTTTTTTCAGGATTGACAATTATAATTTAATAGAATTAATCAAAAACAAAACTAATTATGGCACTCTTTGAAAATTTATCTGACAAATTAAAAAAGGTATTTGCTTCAATCACTCAACGAGGAAAACTTAATGATGTAGATATCAAGCAAGCTATGCGTGAGATTAGAGTTGCATTGCTAGAAGCTGATGTCAATTATAGTGTTGTCAAGGATTTTGTTGCAAAGGTGAGTGAGCTAGCTAAAGGTGAAGATGTAATAAAAAGTCTTACCCCAGGTCAAATGGTTATTAAAATTGTCAATGACGAATTAGTCAGTTTGATGGGTGGCGAGAATAGCAAATTGGAAGTTTCATCTAAGCCACCAACCGTAATTATGATGGTTGGATTGCAAGGTGCGGGCAAGACCACTATGTGTGGCAAACTTTCTAGATATCTTATTAAGCAAGGTAAGAGACCATTGTTAGTAGCTTGCGATATATATAGACCCGCTGCAATCAAACAGTTGCAAGTAGTAGGCAAAAATGCGGGAGTAGAAGTTTTTGAAAAGGGTACAGAAGCTCCACACAAAACAGCTTTACAGTCTATAGAATTTGCTACTTCTAATGGCTATGATACTGTAATAATAGATACCGCAGGTAGATTGCATATCAATCAAGAGTTAATGCAAGAACTTGTAGATGTCAAAAATGCTGTTGCTCCTACTGAAATACTTTTGACTGTAGACTCTATGACAGGGCAAGACGCTACTACAGTAGCTACGACATTTAACCAAGAATTGGATTTGAGTGGAATTATTTTGACCAAATTGGATGGGGATACTCGTGGTGGTGTAGCTCTATCCATAAAAGCAATTACAGGAAAACCTATCAAATTTTGTGGGATAGGTGAAAAGTTGGATGATATTGAACTTTTTTATCCTGACAGAATGGCATCTCGTATTTTGGGTATGGGAGATGTACTAACTCTTATTGAAAAAGCTCAGTCTGCCATGACAGAAAAAGAAATGGCTGACATGGAAAAAAAATTCAAGGAAGCCGCTTTTACTTTAGATGATTTTTTGATACAAATGCAACAAATGAGCAAAATTGGAGATTTGAGTCAAATGCTTGCAATGTTGCCAAGCAATTTAAAAATCAATCAAGCTGATTTGAATGAAGAAAGATTGACAAAGTATAAAGCGATTATACAATCTATGACGATGGAAGAGAGAGTTAGCCCACAAATTATAAAATCATCTAGGCGTAAACGGATTGCTCTTGGCAGTGCTTCTAGTATTCAAGAAGTTAATGCATTGTTAAAACAGTACGACCAAACAAAAGCAATGCTAAAGTCTATGAATAGTGGAAAGGGAGATATGAACTTGGGCAATTTGTACAAAAAAAATAAGGGTAGAAGATTTAGATAACATATACACAATATTATATTAAAAATAAGATAAAATAAATAGGAGAAAATATGGCAGTAAAAATAAGACTAACACGCATGGGAGACAAAAAAGCTCCGTTTTACAGAATAGTGGTATCAGATTCTCGTTCACCAAGAGATGGAAAATTTATTGAGCAAGTTGGAACTTACAACCCGCTTATCAATCCAGCTCAAATCAAGTTGGAGCAAGAAAAAATCAAATATTGGTTGAAAAATGGAGCTCAACCTACAGATACAGTAAAAAGTATTTTGGCAAATAATGGAATAATAGAATCCAAAAAAGCTCCTGCAAAAACTAGTGCTGCAAAAAAAGATAAAAAATAATTATTATTTTTAGGAGAATAACATGATAGAATTAGTAAAATATATTGTCACAAATTTAGTAGACAATCCAGACAAAATTGTAGTTACTCAAGAAGGTGAAGTTATTAAAGTTACTGTTGACAAGCCTGATATGGGAAAAATTATTGGTAAGCAAGGTAATATTGCAAAATCAATAAAGACTATTGTTCGTGGTGCCGCAATAAAGCAAAATGTTCGTGTACAAGTAGAAATTGTAGATGAACAATAATACTGATAAAGTATACAGAGTTTTGCAATCTTCCTCACCAAAATCTAGTGAGATTAATACTAATAATAAACTTGTAAATATAGGTAAAGTACTTAAGTCTCATGGGGTAAAGGGAGAACTGAAACTTTTTATTGCCAATGAATACAAAAGTTTTTTTAAAAATATTAAGTCGTTGTGTATAGATGGTATTGAATATTGTATTGAAAAAGCTAGAGTGAGTGACTTTGTTTATTTGATATTGAATGGTATAGATAACAAGAACTTGGCAGACTCAATGCAAGACAAATGCGTTTATGTTAGCAAGGGCGTCTTGCCTGAATTACAACAATATGAGTATTATTTTGATGATATTTGTGGTAGTGATGTGTATTTAGATGATATTTTATTGGGAAGTTTGATAGATATGGGGCAATATGGAACTGCTGATGTGCATGTGGTAAAAACAACAGATGGAAAGATAGTGAGATACCCATTTTTGAAAAAGATAATTTGCTCAATTGATGTTTCTCAAAAAAAAATTGTATACAACAAACAAGAGTTTTTGAAAGTATGCGTAGAAGAGTAGCTAAATGAAGATTAAAATACTTACCCTATTCCCTCAACTAATAGATAGTATCAAGTATAGTATAATTGGTAGAGCTATGGATAATGGCTCACTCATTATTCAGGCTGTGGATATTAGACAGTTTAGTACTAACAAGCATAAGAAATGTGATGATGTACCTTATGGTGGTGGTGCGGGAATGTTGATGACAGTTCAACCTATTTATGATTGTATACAGTATTTAGACCCAAGTAGACAAAGTAAAAGGATATTTTTAACTCCAACAGGCAAAAAATTTGATGATAAGATGGCTAGAGAGTTGGCTGATAATGATTTGATTATTTTGTGTGGGCATTATGAAGGCGTAGATCAAAGAGCTATTGATTTGTGTATAGATGAGTGTATAAGCATTGGCGACTATATATTGACTGGTGGAGAGTTGGCTGCTTTGGTTGTTGTAGATGCTGTTTGTAGATTTTGTAGTGGAGTATTGGGAAGTCAGCAGTCTCATGAGCAAGATAGTTTTGCAAATGGATTGTTGGAATATCCTCAGTATACTAGACCACAAGAGTTTAGGGGGCATTTTGTTCCTGATGTATTGTTGAATGGAAATCATGCAGAAATCAAAAAATGGCAATTAGAGCAAAGCTTGCTTTTGACTAGTAGAGATAGACCAGATTTGCTAAAAGATAGTTATGAAGATTAATTGGTTTCCGGGGCATATGACAAAATCTATAAGGGAGATGGAAAAATCTCTCAAATTAGTAGATTTTGTAGTATATATAGTGGATAGTAGAGCTCCTTGGAGTTGTCAAAATCCAGAGTTTGACAATCTTTTTGCAAAACTTCCAATTGTATATGTCCTAAATAAATTAGATCTAGGCAATTTAAAAGTTTGTCAAGACTGGTTGAATAGTAAAAATACAGATACTAGTATTTCTATAGCTATAAGTAGTATACAAAGCAATCAAGCCAAACTTTTAGTACCACAGATAAATAGGCTTTGTAGCAATAAGCTAGATAAGTTTAGAGCAAAAAATATAAATATGACCTTAAGGGGAATTGTTGTAGGTGTTCCAAATGTCGGTAAGTCTACATTTATTAATAATCTAAGTGGTTCTAAAAAAACAAAAACAGGAAATATTCCGGGAGTTACTAGAGGGCAACAATGGGTCAAGATAGACAACTACTTGAATATTTTGGATACTCCGGGAACTCTCTATCCTAAGTTGAGTGATGACAATGTTGCAATCAATTTGGCAATTATTGGTAGTATAAGAGACCAAGTTTTGGATATGATAGAATTGTCTCATGCTCTTATATTAAAGTTGCAAAAAATAGATAGTAGTATTTTGATTAACAAGTATGAGTGTTTTGGAGATATGAGTTGTGTACAAGTGTTGGAACAAATAGCTAAAAAAAGAGCATTTGTGTTAAAGGGAGGAATCATTGATACTGAAAGGGCTTCATTGGCTTTGATTGATGATTTTAGAAAAGGAAGATTGGGCAAAATTTCGTTAGATATTCCAACATAAATATTGAGAGGGTATTGTAATGCAGTCGTGGGAATATAGACTTTGTTATATAATAGATTTTTATAATAACAACAAACCTTGTTTTGTAGGACCAGTGATAGAAGATTGTGAAATTGATCACTTGTTTTATTTGAAATATATTGTTGGAGATATTACAAAACTAGTGAATGACCATGTATTTTATATAAATTTATTACCAACAGAGTTGGGATTAAGTTATTATAGTCAACTAGATAAGCCAGAGAATGTTTATCAATTCTTCTCTAGTGATTTGGGTATAAAGCTAGAACAAGTAGATGATGTAGAAATGGACGAAGGTTCTCCGTATCATGGATAAATATATACATGACAAACAATATGGAAATTTGGTTGCAGGTGTGGACGAGGCGGGTAGAGGACCATTGGCAGGTCCTGTTGTTTGTGCCGTATGTATTATGGGAGATAGATTTGTAGATGGTGTAGATGATAGCAAAAAATTGTCAGCATCTAAGAGACTATCAATGTATAATTTGATTGTGAGCAATGCTATTGAATATAAGATAGGATATGTAGATAACATTGAAATTGATAGAATCAATATACTCAATGCTACAAAAAAATGTATGACTGATGTTATCAATCAGTTGACTTTGAGACCTAGCGTAGTTTTGATTGATTATGTTAAACTTAATATAAATAATTCAGTTTCCATAACTAGAGGGGATTCATTGAGCTACAATATAGCGGCTGCATCAATACTTGCTAAAGTGACTAGAGATAGTATTATGGAAGAATATGCATTGAAATATCCACAATATGGTTTTGAAAAACATAAAGGATATCCAACCAAAATGCATTATGAAAAAATAAATAAGTATGGTATTGCTGATATTCATCGCAAATCATTTTTAAAAAATTATGTCAACCTACAATCCAACAAGCAATAGTAGACAACTAAATAGAGCAAAAGGCTACTATTATGAGCAAATAATAGTAGAATATTTGCAAGATAATGGTTATATAATTTTGGATACAAATTGGTATTGTCAACAAGGTGAGATAGATATTATTGCTCAAAAAGATGGGATTAAAGTATTTGTAGAAGTAAAGAGTAGGAAGTCCAATAGGTATGGTACTGGTCTTGATGCTATCAACTATACAAAACAGAAACGAATTTCTAATGCGTCATTAGCATATTTGATTGAAAATAATAGTTTAAATTCAAATATTAGATATGATGCTATTCAAGTTGATTCCAATAATGAAATATTTCATGTTCAAGATGCATTTTATTCTACTGTAAGATATTGATTGTATTGAGAGAGTTTTTAAATAACTTGACAGTATTGATATAATTGTATATAATAAACCACAACTAGTAGTTGTGCTAGTGATTTTTGTTGTTGCAATTGATACAATTTGCAAAAAACATAGGAGATTGATTAATATGAAAAGGACTTATCAACCAAAGAAACGAAAAAAAGCTAAGGTACATGGCTTTAGGTCTAGAATGAAATCTACTGCGGGTAGAAGGGTTTTGCAAAGAAGGCGTGCTAAAGGAAGAAAGCTATTAGTTCCTAAGCGTTTAGGTGTAAATTGATAATATTATTTATATTCTATGTTGAAACGAAAATATAGGCTTACCAAGTATGGTTCTTTTAATTATCTTTACAAGCGTGGTGCTAAGCAAGGTAATGGCTATATTAAGTTGCATTATATCAAAAGCAATGCAACAAAAATAGGTTTTAGTGTAAGTAAAAAGGTTGGTAATGCCGTAGTACGCAATTTGGTAAAACGCAGATTGCGTAATATATTATTTGTTTTACAAAAAGAATTTGCTATCAATGTACAGTTGGTTGTAGTTGCTTTTCCTAGTATTGTTGATTTAGATTTTTTGCAACTTTTTGAAACAGTAAAACAACAATTGTACAATTCAAATATTTTAATTTCAAAAAAATAATTAAGTTTTTGTTGTATAAATATTTAAAATTAAAATACAAAGTTTTATGTTGCAAGATTCGGCAATACAATTTTTGTCACAACTCAATAAAACGGCAAAAGTCAAATTATCAACAGAAGGTATAGATAGAAAAGTATTTTGTGGTAGACCTAGTGTATTAAAATTTATCAAAAGAATTGTTGATTTACAGTGGATAATACTAGGGTTGGTATGGTTTTACAAATTGTTTGTTTCACCTATATTACCAAAGAGCTGTATATATTCACCTTCATGTAGTACTTATATGTTGCAATCTATTAAGATGCACGGAATATTAACGGGTAGTATATTGGGTTGCAAACGCATAATGCGTTGTCACCCTTTTGCAATAGGTTGCATTGATCCTATTCCAGACAATTTTAGAGAGGTTATTAGATGGGTTTTATAAGCACTTTTGTGCAGTTTGTAGCTACTAGTGGTGGACATGTTTTGGAAAGACCTAATGATTTTCCATGGGAGTTACTTTTGTTGCATGGGTTGGATTTTATTCAAAATTATGGGTTGAGAATAGTTTTGTTTGCTTGTTTGCTCAAGTTGCTTTTGTCTCCGCTAGATGTTTATGGTAGATACAAAATGCGTAAAAATGCTAGGATTAGTCTAGAACTCAAGGATAGATTGGACGATTTGAAGCGACAACATGCAGATGATATGACAACATATAGGCAAAAGGAATATATGATGAAACGCCAAGGTGGTGTGAGTATGTTGGGTGCATGTTTGCCGATGTTGGTTTCTATAGGTATGTCATTTTGGGTATGGGGTAGTGTTAGAAGCATGTCTGATTATGGCAATATGCGTCAGTATTTGGAATTGTATGATGTTTATACTCAGTCATATGATAAACATTATGAAGAAAATAAACAACATTATGAAGAAAAGGAGAATATTGAACTTTCTACTAGATTGGCTCAACAAGAAGTATTGGATTTTTTTAAAAATAGTAGAGATGCTGATAGCTTTTTGATGATAAAAAATGTTTGGGCTGCTGATGTTCCTTGGAGCTCTGCAATACCAGATAGCTTTAGTGATACTAAGTATACAGATCCTAATAGGATTTTTGAATTAGATGAGAATGGAAATATTCAAGTAGATAAAGATGGAAATAAGATACACATGGAAGGAGGAGAATTTGAGCATATGATGTCAAGTTATGACAAGGTGACTGCTGTATTGAGAGCAGACTCTGCAAATTCTAACAATGGGTATTTGATAGTTGTGTTGGTGTCATCAGGTATAATGATGATTTCTCAATTGGTAATGGCAAGAGCACAAAGAGCAAGTGGCATGACTCCAACTTTAGATCCGACAGAGAACCCAATTTTGTCTAGTATGCAAGTCAATATGAAGCTAATGGTTTATGTAATGCCTGCAATAATGGCGGTATTTATGCTAATCCAGCCTGCGGCGTTTGCAATGTATATGGGAGTAGGTAGTGCTACTACCTTAATTATAAGTACAACTAGTACTCAAATTATGAAAATGTTAGAAAAACGACACGAAAAAGAAATTGTAAATACAGTACAAAAGTATGGTAGACCTGATCCAAAAGATTTGATAGATACTAAAGATATAGAATTTGATAAAGAAGATAAAAAATAATCTATTATGAAGACAAGGCTAATTAACTTATAATCTTCAAAACATAAAAACTTTATTTTTAAAATGATTGAAATAGAAAAAATTGCAGATGACATTGGAGAAGCGATAGAACAAGCTTGTATTGAACTCAATGCTTCATTTAGTCAAGTTGATGTGAAAGTATTGCAACATGGATTATTTAAGAAAACTAAAATTAAAGTCATGTTGACCAATGAAGAAAAACAAATTAGACAAGCTGCCATTGATAAAGAACTGCAGAAAGTTAAGGAAAAGGAATTGCAAAAAGAAAAAGAATTGCAAAGAATTAGAGAAAGTGAAGAAAAGAAAAAACAAGAATTACAAAAATCTAAAGAAAGAGATTTATCAAATCAAAACTTGTTGAATAAAGATGGTGTTTTAAAAACATTGGATAAAGGTGTTATTAATACTAGACCATTGCAAAGTAGCAGTAATTTGCAATCTTTGCAAAATCAATCTAAGTCAACTAATATTTCTAGCAATATTAGTGATAAAACTGTTCTAAAAAAACAAGAAGTTGCAAATCAAAAATTTCAAGAAAGAAATAGAACGCAAAAACAAGTACCGTTTAAAAATGAAATTGTTTTGACAGAAAAGCCTAATACTAAAATTGCAAATGATAGAGAAAATATAAATACATCAAAACAAAATAGACACAATAAGTTGCAAAATGAATCTCAAAAAATTTCTACTGTTTTATCACCTAATTTTGTGCCGACATTAGAACAACAAAAAGAAGTATTATATCAATTTGTGCCAGATACAACAAAACTTCAATGTGTAAAAGATAGTACAATTGGACAACAAATAAAACAAATACTAGTTTTGATGGGGTATGATAATATAGTCATAAATTGTTATGAATATGTTAAGGACTTGTTTGTTAGTATAGATTGTCAAGACAAATCTTTGGTTTCAAATCGTGGTGAGTTGATTGATGCTATAGAGTTGTTGTCAAATCAATATCTGCAAAAGGATAGTATAGCAGAACAACGCTATAGAAAAATTATTTTGGATTGTCAAGGTTTTAGAGAAAAACAATTTCAATCATTAATGCAATATGTATTTAAATCAGCTGACAAGGCTGTGCAATTGGGGAAGAAAGTTAAGCTCAATCATATGAGTGATTTATATCGTAAGTTTGTTCATACAATATTGCAATTTGATTCTAGGGTATTCGCCAAGTCAGAAGGTAGCGGTGGAAATAGATGTATTGTAATATTTGTCAAAAGATAGTATTATACAATAATTAAGATTTATGATTTCACAACCTAAGAGTATAATAGCTAGAGCGTCAGTATGCGTCGTTATGTTGAGTGTATGCTTGTACTTTGTATGGCAAACTTTGTTTTTGACTATTATAATTAGCTTATTGATATTGATATGTTTAGCAATAATTGTGCATACATTGTATAGATTAAAAAGGCTCAAGCTATCTGCACCTCCGCCAAAATACAAAACTAAGGATAATATAGTTAGTGATGTTGAGCATGAGTTTTATCAAAAGTTAGTTAGAGCAGTTCCTAATTATACAGTGTTGCAACAAGTCCCTTTGAGCAATATCATAGAAAAAGTTTCGAATGGTGCTTTTAGAAATGAATTGTTTAGAGTAATAGATTATTGTATAGTGGATAGAGCAACATATAAGCCAATACTGTTGATAGAACTCAATGATTCTTCACACAAGAAATTGGATAGAGCTACTAGAGACCAAAAGATAAAAGATATATGTGATATTGCCAATATAAATTTGATTTTTTTCTATACAAATATAGATTATGATATTAAGACAATAGCCAAATCAGTAAAAAAAGGTATAAGAAAAAAGAAAACAAATTGGTCTTAATTTTAAAAATGCTCCTTTAGTATCTATTTTTACTAAAGGAGCATTGAAAATTAGTAATAGTTCTTTTTATATTTATAACTGTAAGTAAAAGATACTTAAATTTATATATTTTTACTCAGTTTCATATACAGATAATATTTCTCCGTAGTACATTGTATGATAGTCTTTGTTGATATACAATTGTTCGTTTATTTCTTCAGATATATTATTGCGTGCAATATTGGAAGTGTGTATAACTTTACATTCTAAATGTAGTCCACAATCTCCAACTACATAGCTGTTGATAGATTTGCATTTGAGCGGGTGCAAGTGTAGGGCTACAAACTTGTTTCCCTCTCTACCACTAGTGATGTCAGCCTTTGTGATAGTATTTCTCAAATCTTTGTATGGTACGCTTACAGCAAATTCTTGTGTTTTTTCTATAATTTCATGTGAAAGTTTGTTGTTGCGTACTGGCAATACAAATATCCATTTATTGAAAAAATATCCTACACTACCCCAATGTGTACTCATCAAGTTTGGTTGTTCTTTTCCACTAGTTACAAATAATCCTTGTTCTTGTAAGGCTCTTTGTACCATGCCTATTTGTTTTTGTGTTATCATATTGTAAGTCAAACCTCTTTTAATTGATTATATTACATTGCATTTAATTTGTCAATACTCAATTATTAGATTGGTATTAAAAACTATAAATAAAATGGAATATACATTAAAAAAATCAAAAGGTAAACATATTGCTCTAGTAATTAAAGATGGCAAACTAACAGTGAGAGTTCCGCACGGAACTACTCAATCAAGTATTGACCAATTTATACAACAAAAAATAGATTGGATAAATCACAATTTGGAAAAGACAAAATTATCCAATTTTTCTCAACATGTGCTAGAATATAATCAAACATTTTTAAATGGTAATTTGGTTAATATTGTAGCCATGGATACTGGATTGGAATATAAGTTTGGCATATTATATATCAATAAAAATTATACAACAAAATCACAAATAATTCGTTGGGCTAAAGATATTGCAAATAATACTTTAAGAATGGAGTTGGATAGATTGTCTCAATTTACGGGACTAAATTATACCAAATTTTCTTTGACAAGTGCAAGGACAAAATGGGGAAGTTGTGATACAAAAAATAGAATAATGTTGAATTTTAGGTTGATAATGCTGCCTCAAATTTTACAAACATATGTAATATTGCATGAATTATGCCATACGAAACATCACAACCATAGTACAGATTTTTGGAAACAAGTACAGTCATTTTGTCCCAATTATAAGCAATTAAAACAAGAAATCAAAAAATGGTCCCAAATAAACAAATTGTATTAGATGTAATAAAGATGAGAGTTGTATGTTTATATAACTCTCATCTTTTATTAGACTATTTTAATTTCCAAGAAAATTATACTATTGTTGTTTAAGATTAAATAAATCTAAATACTTGACTAACATTTCCTTTTTGTAATAATACATTATAATCGTATTCTATCTTGTCAACATCTTTAGCAATTGGTTGCAACTTTATGTCTATTAGTGATAGATTGTCATCATTGTTGGCAATAAAATAAACATTGTTTTTGTGTAATATAAAATTGAGTGTATCAAATGTGGCAATAGGTTGAGTTTCTCCAAACTTATATACTAAGATTGTATCTTCAAACTGTACTATATATAAGTCTAAAAATGTCCTACCAAATAATATCGGGTGTGAGCTAGTAAGTATCAACTCATCTTTTTGTATTATTGTTTTGTTGATATCATACAGTAGAACTTGATTGTTAGAGCCAAAGCGTGAATACCAAAATATACCATGTGAAGTTGATTGGGGAGTGTATCCATCATAATATGGTAATGGAAAAATATTGCCATATATATCTAAGCTATAATACTCAAATTTATTTTCTATAGCTTTTACTGCAATAGTGTACTCATCTACAAATTTTAAAACATTGACGAATTGTGGTGTAGCAATTATCTTGAAATTTTTATCAACTATTCCCAATTTGCTATTATCATCTTGTACTAGATACATATCATATCCCAAAATATCTACAACAGATAAATCATTTGTACCTAATGGCAAATAATTGCCTAATACAATATCTTTTAGAATATGAAGTTCTACAGATGATTTGAAGTAGTGGGAATCAATGATTTGAAGATTATACAATTCTACATTAGTTGCTACAAGTGATATTGTATTTTCATTAGTTAGAAAAATTTCATAACTATTGTTCAAGTTTTGTACAAGTATAGTGTCTTGCACAATTTGAATTTTAAGATACTGATGGGGTATAGCTATTTTTCCATATAAGTCCATCAATGTATACAATCCATCATTTTCTACACAAGAAAAATTTGCAAAAAGATTACTATCTTTTAATGCCTCAGTGATAGCACTAAGTATTGGAGATGGTGAAAGTGGTGGATTAGGCAACGGCGGTACTGCACTAGGTCGTGTGGGTCGTTCTAGTTCCTTATAGTATTCTTCTTGATACACATAGTATACAACATTGCAAACTACAAAAATACACAACAAAAGAATTGCAGTTGATAATTTGAATATGTTTGTAGTTTTTATGTTCTTTGACATCGTAAATATTTGGGTAATATGTTTATTAGTTAAAATTGTACAAATAATAGCGTTATTATTTTGTATTTTATTTTCTCAATTTTACTGTATTAGCTGCATTTCTTTTGATATCTTCATTTGTTTGGGCATAATGTTTTTTTGTTGTATTGACATCTTTGTGTCCCAAGACTTCAGCTACTACATATATATCTTGAGTGTCCCGGTACAACTGTGTTCCAAAAGTAGAGCGGAGCTTGTGCGGGCTTATTTTTTTTAGTGTATTAATTTGTTTTGTAAACTTTTTTACTAGCAATTGGACAGATCTTACACACAACCTATTGCCTTTTGTTGTTAAAAATAAGGCATTTTGAGAAGTGTTTGATGGATTGTTTTGTAATTGCAACATTCTAAAGTTTGTATATTCTATCAATGTTTTGCCTACTTCATCATTAAAATATAGTATTGAAGCATTTCCACCCTTTCGTATTATTCTAAAACTATTATCTTTAAAGTTTACATCTTCAATATCCATACCTACCAATTCGCTAACTCTTATACCCGTTCCCAAAAATAATGTCAAAATTGCAAGATCCCTAATTTTGGTTTGCTTTAGATAAGTTTGTTGGCGTTTGCTAAATTTGTCTGAACCATGTTCTACCAAATCTAGCAAGTTGGCTACTTCTTCTACATCTAATCTTACAATAGTCCCTTCTTTGATTTTGACACTGCTTACTTTGCTTGCTGTATCTTTTTCTAATAAGTCTTTTTTAAAAAAATATTTTGTCAAAGCTCTTACTGCTGACAGTTTGCGTTCTTTGGCATGAGCTTTGCATTGAGATTGTTTGCCATTGTATGTGTAGTAGGTTAGATAGTCTAAAAATTGTTCAATGTCAAATGCATTGATGTTCTCTAACTCTACAAGTGCAAAGTCTTTTGGATTCTTCACTTTCCCTTTTTTGTATAAATAGTCAAAGAAAATTCTAAGATCGTATGCATAGTTGACTCTTGTCAAAATTGCTGTATGATGTTGCAATCCTACAAAAAAATCCTGACAAAAATCAGGTAAATCTTGTTTGATTTTCTCTAGTCTATTTACATAGTCTATATTGCGTTGAGAGTAGTAGTTGTTTGTATTCATTTTACTTTTATTAGTGTAACTTGATTAGATTGCCACATTAATTGATTGTATCAATGTTGGCTATTATTGTATCATATTTACAACAAATTGTCAATTAACAATAATTCATAGAATACATTGTATATATGACATACAATCAGTTGTTAAGTAATATTAAAAAACTTCAGGAATTGGGGTTGCAATGTGGAAGTATTGGAAATACAGTTTTGGGTAGACAAATACCTTATATAAAGATTGGAGATGGAGATAACAATATAATATTACAAGCGGCAATCCATGCTAGAGAATATGCAACTTGTGCTTTGGCACTAATGCAAGCAAAATATTTGTCAAGACAAAATATAGAGGGGTTTAGTATATATATAGTACCAATGCTTAATCCTGACGGCGTGGAAATATCTATCAACGGATTGGATAGTGTAAAGAGTACATACATAAAAGATAAGTTGTTTATAGTTAATGGCAGTTTAGATTTTGTAGATTTTAAAGCTAATGCTAATTGTGTAGATCTCAATACAAATTTTGATGCAAGATGGGGACATGGTAAAAGCAATATAAACTTTCCTAGTATACAAAACTTTGTAGGATATTTCCCTCATGATCAAGTAGAGACTAGGGCGATAGTTAGTTTAACTAACTATCTAAAGCCAAAGGCTACTCTAAGCTATCATAGTAGAGGTAGAGAAATATATTGGGATTTTTTTGCATCTCCCAAAAATATTGCAAGAGACCTTGCTATTGCCGAAAAATTAGCTTCTAATATTAGATATACATTGTCAAGTTCTCAAGAGAGTAGTGCAGGTGGATATAAGGATTGGTGTATACAACAGTTTGGGATACCAAGCTTTACTATAGAGTTTTTTGATAGCAAAGCTGAATATCCAATTTCACGAGAAATGATAGTAGAAGAGTTTGAGCGTACTAAGGATATAGTAAAATCTCTTTTAGAATATTTAAAATAGCAAATTAGGATATTAAAATAAGGTTATTTATATCAACTGTTGCTTTTTACTTTGTAATTTACAAAAAATATTTTTTATAAATTTGGTTAGTATAATTTTAAAGAGATATATTTATGAATAAATAGTGAATAAAATCTATAATATTGAAATTTGTTTAATAATTTTATTAATATATTAATGCAATATACACACAATTTGAGCATTTGTAAATAAATTTAAATCATTCAAAAAATGTGGTTTTGTTGTCAATTTTTAACAATAAATACTTTTATTATGGAATTGACCACGGGCAAAATTTGTGTTAAACTAATCACATGAAAAAACAAACGACATCAACACAAACATCTATTAATTATGATAGTACCGCAAGATATCAAGGTGAAGTAGTTAATGGAAAGAGACATGGCTATGGTGTATTGCAATATGCCAATGGAAATAGATACGAAGGCAGTTTTGCTTTTGGTGAATTCTTTGGTAGAGGTATTTTCACATATAGCAATGGTGATAGGTATGAGGGTGAGTTTGCTTATAGCAAGCATCACGGTAAAGGGTTGTTGTTTTTTGCAAATGGTGACAAATACGAGGGAGACTTTGCTTTTGGCAAAATCCATGGTGTAGGTTGTTTTCAATATGCAAATGGCGACAGGTACGAAGGTGATTTTGCTCATGGTAAGTATCATGGCACAGGAGCTTTTTACTTCTTTAATGGTAATAGATATGAAGGTTACTTTGAATATGGAAAATTCCATGGTAGAGGTACTTATTATTTTGTTAATATTGAGAAGTTTGAGGGTGAGTTTGTAGAGGGTAAAATCCACGGTGCTGGATTGTATTCTTATGCAGATGGCATAACTGAGAGAAGAGAGTACAAACAAAATGAATGGTTAAATAGACCTAGTCATCCATATCGTGCTCAACATGATTTGTTGTGCACAAACAACAATAGTGGTGAAGCATTGTTGACTTCAAACTATGTGAGTGACGGAGCAAGTGCAACTTTGGACAATAGAGTAGCTAAAATTGAGTATAAAAATCCAGAATATGTTGTTGCTCCTGGAAATATTCAAGCTAGTTTTGAACATTCTCCAACTCCACAACCTGCTAATCAACTTATCCATAATCATCATACTCACAATCATGAATGCAAGCCTACTGCTCAACTAGAACAACCTACAGAAAAAGCAAAGTCAGGAGTTTATTATTTTGCTAATGGTGATAGATTTGAGAGTGAGCTTACTGATTCTGACAACTATACTAAGGGTGTATACTACTATGCCAATGGTGATAGATTTGAGGGAAGATAATAGTTGTCTTTAGATGATTGCATTAAAATAATGTATACTACAACTTAAAAATAGTACAAAAGCCTACTTGCAACAAAAGCCATTGTTGCAGTAGGTGGTTTTGTTATAATTATTTTTTAAGGAGTTTACAAATAGAAGACATTAAGATGGAAAAGAAGTGTAACTTAAAATAAAAACAACCTTAAAGCGTTCGGGGATTTGAATTTGCCCCCCAAGAGCTTTTTTGGTTCTTTTTTGGCGTCAAAAAAGAATAACGCCTGTTTTGTTGATTGTTTGTATCTTATTGTTAATAATCTCTCGTTGTACACTCCTTTTTTTAATATAATCAATTCAATATAATTAGCAATCAATTAATTAAACTGCTAAATTGTGTCTAAAATTTAGCAAAATAGCTTGACAAGTGCTAGAAAATGTTGTATACTGTTTTTTATATAATTATTTTATTTAGTTGCCAATGCTTTATTGTTTATTATCTTTGATATTGTATTTAATTTATTGACTAATTAAAAGCTGGTAACAACCTTAAAATGGAGAAAACTATGAGTGAATTTCATGCAACTACTATATGTGCTGTACGCCGAGATGGCAAGGTGGCTATGGCGGGAGATGGACAAGTGACTATGGGACAAAGCGTGGTCATGAAGAATAATGCTGTAAAAGTTCGTAGGCTTTATAATGATAAAGTTATTGCAGGATTTGCTGGATCTGTAGCTGACGCATTTACTTTGAGTGAGAGATTTGAAGAAATGCTTAATAAGTTTAGTGGCAATTTGATGCGTAGTGCAGTAGAACTTGCCCAATTGTGGCGTGGAGACAAAGTCTTGAGGCGTCTTGAGGCTATGTTGATAGTCGCAGATGAGACTAATTTGTTGGTTGTAAGTGGAAACGGTGATGTAATAGAACCTGAAGATGACTGTGTAGCTATAGGTAGTGGAGGCAATTTTGCATTGAGTGCTGCTAGAGCATTATTGAGAAATACTAAAATGTCTGCCAAAGCAATAGCCAAAGAAGCATTGAAAGTTGCAGGAGAATTGTGTGTTTTTACTAATGCTAATATTACTATTGAAGAGATATAATTTATAGTCATGAATGAGTTTTTGAAATACTTATTAGTTTTTGTATACTAAATTTTAGTTACAATATTATAGTTTGTACTCTTGCAGTTGATGCAAACTAAATGTTTTTATTTGTATTATTTTTTATTTAAAAACTATTACAACGAGAAAGGAATCAAACATTATGGATATGCAACCCAAACAAATAGTCTCAGAGTTGGACAGATATATTATTGGGCAAAGTGATGCCAAGAGGGCAGTTGCTGTGGCTTTGCGTAATCGCTATAGGAGAGCTCAGTTGCCTGACAAGTTGCAAGATGAGATAACCCCAAAAAATATTATTATGAAAGGACCTACAGGTGTAGGAAAAACAGAGATAGCGAGAAGATTGGCTAAGTTGGTAAAAGCCCCCTTTGTAAAAGTAGAGGCTACAAAGTTTACTGAAGTTGGATATGTCGGTAGAGATGTGGACAGTATGATAAGGGATTTGGCTGAAGTTTCAGTAAGATTAGTTAGAGAGGAAAAGTTGGCTCAAGTAGAAGTTAGAGCTAGGGCATCTGCTGAGAAACGCATTGTAGATGTATTGGCAGAAGCTAAAGCAGACCAAAAGGATAGTGAATTGCCTTATAAAATTGTACGAGAAAATATTACTCGTGATTTGCAATTAGGCAAATTGGATAAACAAGAGTTGGAGATAGAGATTCATGAAGCACCTAAGTCTTTTGAGGTTGTTCCAGGAAGTGGACAGGAAATAAATTTTGGAGAAATGTTTGGCGGCGTAGGTATGTTTGGGGCTAAGGCTAAAAAGCGTAAGTTGAATGTAAGAGAAGCAATGCGTTTGATTATTTTGGAAGAATCTGAAAAGCTATTAGACAAAGACAGTATTAATAGTGAGGCTGTTCGTAGAGCTGAGCAAGAGGGTATTATTTTTATAGATGAGATAGACAAGATTGCAGCTAAGAATCAGTCTGCGTCAGGACCTGATGTTAGTCGTGAGGGAGTGCAAAGAGATATATTGCCTATAGTAGAGGGTAGTACGGTACAGACAAAATATGGAGCTATTCGCACTGATTATATATTGTTTATAGCGTCTGGAGCTTTTCATGTAGCTAAAATGTCTGATTTAATACCCGAACTTCAGGGGCGTTTTCCTATTAGGGTTGAGTTGAGCAGTCTAACTACAAAAGATTTTGTCAATATTCTTACTCAACCTGAGAATGCTATCACACGGCAATATGCATACTTATTGGAAGTGGATAATATTAAGTTGCAATTTAAACAACAAGCAATAGAAGAAATAGCTAGAATAGCATTTGAGCAAAATGAAACTAGAGAAGATATTGGAGCGAGAAGATTGCATACAATTATGGAAGGATTGCTAGAAGATATTTCTTTTAATGCCGATGGCAAACATCCAATGACTGATGTTATTATAGATAAAAAATATGTACAAGAACAATTGGGAAAGACTATCAACAAACAAGATTTGAAAAAACATATTTTATAGATTTTATTAGTAAGTTCCCAACTATGTGAGGCAATGTGTTGTAGAATTTATTCAAGTCTTATTTTAGTTGTGGTGTGTGTGTTTATATATTAAAAGAAAGTATTTAATAAAATAATGAATCAACAACCAAAAGGTACACATGATATATTGCCGTATGATTCTTATAAGTGGCAATATATAGAAGATAAAGCTAGACAGATTGCTCATCGTTTTGGAGCATTTGAAATTAGAACACCTATTTTTGAATATACTGAAGTTTTTTTGCGAAATATTGGTGAAGGTACTGACATTGTATCTAAGGAAATGTACACATTTTTAGATAAGGGGGAGCGTTCTATCACACTCAAACCCGAGGGAACTGCCGCAGTTGTACGAAGTTTTGTACAAAACAATTTGAATGCTCAAGGCTTGCCACAAAAATTGTACTATATTACTCCTATATTTAGATATGAAAATCCTCAAAAGGGTAGATATAGACAACATCACCAATTTGGTGTGGAGTACTTTGGAAGTAGTGACCATTATATGGACTTTGAGGTTGTATATTTGGCATACATGTTTCTTGCAGATTTGGGATTGCAAGGAATATCGTTAAAGCTAAATAGTATTGGTTGTCCTATATGTAGACCGAGATATATTGATGCATTGCAAGCTTTTATAAATGATAATATAGATGTTTTTTGTGAGCAATGTAAAGTTAGGCAAAACAAAAACCCATTGAGAGTATTGGATTGCAAAATTGTTAAATGTAAGGAAACATTAAAAAATTCTCCTAGCATAAGTGATTATATATGTGACGAATGTAAATTTCATCAAAGTGAGCTTGTCAAATTGTTGGAATATGCTAAGATTAGTTACTCTCTAGACCCCAATATAGTTAGGGGCTTAGATTACTACAATCGTACAGTTTTTGAGTTTGTTGCAGATAGTCCGAGTTTGGGTAATCAAGGGACTGTATGTGGTGGTGGTAGGTATGATAATCTAGTAGAGAATATGGGCGGAAAGCCTATTAACTGTGTTGGTTTTGGTATGGGTATAGAGCGGTTGATGGCAATTATGGAAGAGCAAGGATTGAGTTTTGGGCAATCCACAATGCCTACAGTATCTATCGTGTATGCAAGCATTGCAGAACTTGATGATTGTATACAATTGGCTACTGAATTGCGTAAACATATATCTGTAGATATGGATTTTACAGGAAAGTCAATGAAGTCTCAACTAAAGAGGGCTGACAAAGTTTTATCAAAATATGCTTTGATAATTGGAAGTCAAGAAAAAGAAAATGGGACTGTTACAATTAAAAGTCTATCAAATGGAGTACAAAGTTGTGTAAATCTTGTACAATTTTTGGATAATCCAAATGCTTTCTTGTTGTAAATATAATAATTATTATCAAATAATATAAATTTTTAATTTAAAATACTTGATAAATTTTTATTATTGTTGTATAATAACTATATGATACGCAACACGCAAATCATCAAAGTAGATCAAGATAAAATTACTGTAAGATTTGGCAATCAAGCTTCTTGTAAGGATTGCAATTGTTTGTTTAAAGGTTTTGGTGATGTGGATTTTGATACTAGTGTTATGCAGTTGAAAAAAAATCAAGTATCAATTGGAGATACTGCAGTTGTTGATATTCCTGACCAAAATATTGCAATTGCACCGTTTGTTGTATTTGTGTTTCCATTGATTGCTATAGGTTTGGGGTTAACATTGGGAAGTATATGGGGGATTGTGTATCAAATTGTACTTATGTTGGTGTTTTTTGCAATTTCATTAAGCATAGTTTGTTTGTTTGACAGCAACATAAAGTCCAAAATTAGGTTTAGTATGGTTCTCAAAGAAGTTGTATCTAAAAGTGAATTTGTAGAGTGTAATGGTACAACTTGTGATATATAATAAACCAGGTTTATCAAATTGCTATGAAAAAAATAAAACGAGTTTATCTCGATTACGCAGCTACCACGCCAGTAGATAAGCGTGTACTGCAAAAAATGCTTCCATATTTTACTGATGTGTTTGGCAATGCTAATTCTCAACACTCATTTGGACAAGAAGCAGAGATTGTAGTAGATGCATCAAGACGCAAGGTAGCGGATATATTTGGCGTAAAGCCTAACGAAATTTATTTTACTAGTGGAGGTACAGAAGCAGATAATTGGGCTATAAAAGGCTTAGGAAAATCTAATAAAGGGCGTACTGAAGTTATAGTAAGTAGTATAGAACACGCCGCTATTATGAAAGCGGCAAGCCAGTTGGAAGAACGAGGTGTATCAGTCAAATACTTGCCTGTAGATGAGTTTGGTATGGTATCGCCTGAATCTCTAAGAGCAGTCATAAGTGATAAAACTGCTTTAGTCTCTGTAATGTTAGCTAATAATGAAATGGGTACAATTCAACCCATTAAGGAGCTTGCATCTATAGCAAAGGCACATGGTGCATTATTTCATACTGATGCAGTGCAAGCCGTTGGAAGTATTCCTGTAAATCCAAAGGAATTGGGTGTAGACATGATGACTGTGACTGCACACAAGTTTTATGGACCTAAAGGTATAGCAATGCTATATATTCGCAATGGTATTAGGTTGGAAAATAGACTTATAACAGGTGGCTTTCAAGAACGGACTATGAGAGGTGGTACTACAAATGTTCCGTTGGTAGTAGGTTTTGCTGAAGCTTTGGAAATAGCTGTGCAAGAAATGTCAATTCATACACCTAAAATACAAGAGTTGAGAGACTATTTTATGCAAGAAATAGAAAAAAATGTTTCTCATGTGTTGCTAAATGGACATCGTACAATTCGCTTACCGCAAAATGTAAACTATACTTTTGAATATATAGAAGGTGAGGGAATGTTGTTCTCGTTAGATTTGGGTGGAGTAGCGTGTAGTAGTGGTTCTGCGTGTTCTAGTGGAGCTTTAGAGCCAAGTCATGTGATGTTGGCAATGGGCTTTACACATGAGAGAGCTCATGGTTCTATTAGATTTAGTTTGGGGCGAAATACTACTAAGGACGATATAGATTATACTGTGCAAGTCATCAAAGAAGCGTGTGAAAAATTGCGAAAATTGTCACCACTTTATGCACAATTTTCAACAAATCGTAAAGTAGATAGCAAGACTAATACTGATGATTCCAATAAGAGAATAGTAAAGTAAGTTAAGCTTTATTGGTAAATATTATAAAGTTGTTTATTAAAAATTTTAATAAAAATAAAAGTGTTGCATACAACACTAACATATATTAAACAATAGGTCTAATTAGGATACTATTGATAACAAAATTAAGGAGAATACTAAATTGTATACAGAAAAAGTAATAGAAGAATTTAAGAACCCAAAACATGTGGGTGAGATGTCTAATGCTACTGCAACTGGTGTCGTAGGTGGTGCAGAGTGTGGTGATATAATGAACATGTATCTCAAGATTGAGAATGATGTAGTAGTAGACGCTTCGTTTTTAACTTATGGATGTGCTGCTGCAATTGCTACTAGCAGCGTTGCGACAGATATGATAATAGGTAAAACTATAGATGAAGCTCTAAAAATATCTAATAAGCAAGTTATTGAAGCTTTGGGTGGACTTCCAGCTCAAAAGATTCATTGTAGTGTAATGGCTGAAGAGAGTATAAAAGCCGCTATAGATGAATATAGGGCAAAACAAATAACAGAATAATTAGGTTTTTAATACAACAAATTTTTACTACTGTTGAGTTTTATTCATATTCAACAGTAGTTTTGTTTTAGATTATTGAAATATATACATTTTTTTGATTAAATGTGTGCAATCAATTGATTTATTGTAGTATATTTGATATAATATAAGGGTTGTGGGCGATTAGCTCAGTTGGTAGAGCAGTTGACTCTTAATCAATTGGTCCCGGGTTCGAGTCCCTGATCGCCCACCACTTTAAAGGGTCTATCTCAAGTAATTCTTTAAGTACTATGAGATAGACTTTTATTTTTATAAAATTATATATAATTTTCATTAAAGTTTTTCCAGTTTTATACAAAACTTTAAGTTTAATAAAAATATTTTTAAAAAACTTTATTTAATTTAAAGTTTTTATTTTGACATTTTTTTTCTTTTATGGTAACATTTCTATTGTATTGTGTTAGAAGAGTAATGTACTAAAAGTCAGTTTTTGTTGTTTTTTGTATATGCTTTTAATAAGAAGTTTATTCAAAAAATATATTATTTGTTAAATTCTATCTACAAAAAAGGGATATTATGAGAAAGACAAAAATAATTTGCACAATGGGTCCGTCTATAGATGCTCCTGATATGTTTGCAGAGATGGTTAAGAATGGTTTGGATGTGGCTAGGCTAAATATGTCGCATTGTAAAAAGGGTGATTATACTGATGCACAGCGTCGCATTGATATGGTTCGCAAAGTATCTAAAGAACTCAAGAAGCATGTAGGCATTATGCTAGATACAAAAGGACCTGAAATTAGGTTGCGTACTTTTGAAGACGGTAGTATAGTGTTAAAAGAAAAAGATAAATTTGTATTGACTATAGACCAATCTGTAGTAGGCAATCAAGATAGAGTGGCTGTTAGTTATCTCAATTTACCTAAGGTTCTTAAAGCGGGGGATACTGTGCTTATTAATGATGGGCAAGTGGACTTGACAGTTGTTAGTACTACTTCTACTGAAGTTGTGACTAAGGTTAAATATGGTGGATTGATTAGCAATAATAAGGCTGTTAATTTGCCAAATGTAGATTTAGATATGGTTTTTGTATCTGAAACCGATAGAGAAGATATAGAGTTTGGTATCAAAAATGGTGTGCATTATGTAGCATTAAGTTTTGTCCGTATGGCACAAGATGTGTTGGATGTTAGAGCAATCTTAAAAAAACACAAGGCAGAGCATATACACTTGATTTCTAAGATAGAGAGTCGCCAAGGTGTCAATAATATAGATGAAATTATAAAAGTTAGTGATGGTATTATGGTTGCTAGAGGAGATATGGGCGTAGAAATACCTTTTATAGAAGTTCCATCTATACAAAAAAATATCATATTGGCTTGCAATCAGGCAGGAAAATATGTAATTACAGCTACACATATGTTGGAGAGTATGACAAATGCTCCACGAGCTACTCGTGCAGAAGTGTCTGATGTAGCAAATGCAGTATTAGATGGTAGTGATTGTACTATGTTGAGTGGCGAGTCAGCGGCAGGTAAGTACCCAATTAGAGCTGTTTCTACTATGGCGGACATTGATGTTTATACTGAAAGTAAAATAGACTACAGGTCATTATTTAATTATTCAAATTTTACTCTTAACACAGATAATGAGAGCGTAGTTGCTAGTCAATCTACGGTAGGATGTGCTATGGCTATGCATGCCAAGGCTATAGTTGTGCCTACAGATACAGGAAGGTCTGTAAGAGAAATAGCTAGATTTAGACCTAATATGCCTATTATAGCAATTTGCAATAGTCAAGAAGTGGCAGAGCAATTGGCTATATGTTGGGGTACTATTAGTGTGGTAGGAAAAAAACAAATTACAAATGATGATACTATCAAACATGCCTTAGAAATGGCAAAGAGTACAGGATTGGTATCTACAGGTGACACTATTGTATTGCCTATGAATAGTTTGACAGGGAAAAGTGGTTGGACAAATAATATTAGAATAGAAAAGATATAATTTATATAAAGTCAACCAAGTAAGTATTGATTGGTGATTTGAAAATTGTGCTTATTTGGTTTATTATATTTTTTTAAATATAATTGCAAAATTTGTTTTTTTATGTACTTTATTGATTAGTTTTGTAAAAAATTTGCATTGATTAGTAGTTTGGTTATGAAGATTGTAAAAGCTAATGCTAAAATATATGTGATTGCAAAGATTGTGCTTTGCAGTGTGATTGTAGTATGTTTGCTTGTCAGTTTAGGTTGGCGTGATGACATCAATCTAGCTTTACGACTTAAAAGAAAATTTACTAAATCTGTTGCTTTAGACCATCAAAGTGCAGTTGTAGTGCATACACTGTCTGTTGGACAGGGTGATGCTACAATCATACAGTTGCCACAAAATAAAACTGTATTAATAGATACGGGTACTACGGAAAGTATAGGTGAATTGTTGAATTATATACACTACAATTTGGTACTCAAATCAAATTTTAAATATTTTGACTACATCATACTTACTACTGCACTTATAGGTAGAGTGGGTGGAATGAGTGAAATAGCGCTTAGATATGTATCTAGGGATACGACTATATTTAGACCTAATATAGCAGCTATTAATCCCAATGACCCTTTATATAGCGATCCTGGTTTACCTCAAATGATGGCAAATAGTTATATTACTCATAGCTCTATATCGTATAGAAAAGCAATAAATGCAATATACAATACTGTAGCAACAGTAGTAGTCAATCAACTAACGCCACAATATATTGCTCAAGAATACAAAACTGAAATGGGAGTAAGTATACAAGCATTGTTGAGTATCTTTCCATTTGCAGATAGGACTTTGTTAGGTACTAATTTTGTAGTTGGAAATTCTAGTCCAATAATAATTTTAGAATTTGGTGACAAGTCTTGGATATTTAGTGGTGCTGCTAATAGTGTTGTAGAAGATCTTTTTGTTCAAAGGTATGGCTTGTCTTTTGGTGGAAATTTGAAAGTCAGTGTCATAATGATAGGAAATAATGGTGGCAAGAATAGTATGTCACTAGAATATTTAGAATTTTTGATAGATGTAGTTTATTCTTACAATGTTGTTTTGTTGTTATCTATGTCTATAGACAATAGTCATACTTATCCAGACAGAGAAATGTTAAATAGACTAGATAGTGTGGGATTAGATATAAAAAATATACACAATACTGCATTGCAAGGAGATATTGTTACTACTGTAATTTTGAATGGTGATGAGCTGATATTGCAAACTATTACTCCTCATATATTGTTCGATAACTCTAGACCATATTTGTTGTGGTGGGAGGAAATACTGTGTTTTAGTATAGGTATATTATTAAGTTTTATTGTTATTGTTTATAACAAAAATAGTTTGTAGTTATAGATTGTAGTATAAAATGTATTTTATACTAGTTTAATTATAGTTTATGTATAGTGAATTTGAAGATAAAGAGAATAATAATTTGTCAAAACGAATTAACAAAGGATATAATTTGCAATATATAGAAGAACTTGATGATGATGGATTATTAAGTTTGGATAAGAATATTTTATATTATACTAATATAGCAGAAATTAAATTATTGGCAAAAAAATTAAATGTGTTAAAATCTAATACAGGCAAGAATAGGCGCACATTGTTAGATATTGTTTTATTTGAATTGGAACGATTAAAGGACATAAAGTCGTACAAAGGATATTCTATAGACGAATTAAAAAAGAAGAATATAGAAGAACTTTATCAACTATCAAAAGTTAAGATAGAAGCAACAAGGATAGATGTTCTAAAGTATTTAGCTGAAGTATTGAACATATCTTTAGATGGGAAAGAAACACCTTATATTTTGTATCAATCTATTTTGCAAGAAGTTGGAGCTAATAATCAATTTAATATTAAGAGTGATTCTAATGTTGCAATATTGAGAGAGACATCAATTGAGAGAAAGATCTTATCTTTAGATGTATTGTATTCAAAACTGAGACAACAAAAGTTTGATATTGAAAAATTAGAAAAAGAGTCAGGTTTTTGTATAATTAATAAGTATGGATATTTTAGCAAAATTTATGATTCTAATATGCAAACTTTGCCTACGGTCTTGCCAAATTATCTAGTACAAGAAAAGCAAATTCAAAAAGGAGACTTTGTAGTATATTGGAAAGCAAAATATAAAAATTGTGAATTTGTATATAGGATTGATAGTATCAATATATGTAGAGAACTTGGGCTTGTAGAGCCATCTCTCAAGCTTGAGTTGATTCCCAAGATTTTGGATTATTCAATTGTTCATGGAAAAGAGTCTAACACTGTGGTAGTTTGGCCATTTGCAAGTGAATTTGAATTTCGTAGTTTGCAGAATGCTAATGTAAGAGTTCAGTATATTAGTGCTGGTGTAGATGTTGATGATATTAGAGTCTTTTGCGATTTGTGTGTACCAATACTGCAACAAGAGTGTGCAAATGATGCAAAAAAAATAACAGTTATTGCAAACCTAGATAAATTGGGAATTTTATTTGAATCACTTAGTGTTGGTTCAAAGCTATCTAGAGTAGTTAGTTATTTTATTAATACTGCTATTGTGTACGCTAATGGAGGTCAATTGTCTGTTATATGTTGTACTCAAGATTCCAAATTGTACAATTTATTGTTGCCTGGGCTTGGATAAATATTATTAATTGTAAACAAAAGAGAGCTTAATAAGCTCTCTTTTGTCATATTTTGTAATTTTTTTATAAACATTTCAGTGTTTTGGGTATAAATATTGTAAATGATATATATAATATTTTGTGTGTGAAAAATTAAATTTGTATTATTGATATCAAAATAAATTTAAATTAATGTCGTATACATTTTATTTCTAGTTTATTGTGAGATGGTATGTCTCCTACAAACTGTAAAGTATAGTCTAAAATCAAATTTAATTCGGTTGATGATTGAGTATACTGTATATCATGAGTAATAATTGTTACAGGAATTTTTCCATATTTTGATAGAATTGAAAAGTGAGTTTTGTTATCTTTTTGCAATAGCATGGTATAAATTTGCTCACCAAATCTACTTACACTTATTACATCACAACTAATTCCAATACGCATTTTGGTATTGTTTGTTTCTGTTTCAAAGTCTAAAAATGTAGTACCTTCCACAACACTAATAGTCCCACTGCAAGCTATATCTACAGAACTGTCGTATTGTCCATCTTGTTGAGTTGTCATTATTATTGTTGCATTATGCATATGTGAATAAATTATTGTCCCAATATAAGATGCTTTGCGGGTAAAATATAATATTAGTTATATTATAAATAATAAACTAAATACATTAGTTTATATCATATTTTTTGTGGAAATTTGGATATACTATTAATAAATAAGTATTGTGTAATTATATAATGTGAAAATAATATTACAATATATTCATAATTTGTACAAAATTAATTGACAAAAAGTAATATTTATGTTATAATAACACATATATTGACAAAAGTCAAGACACATTGTCAAACTTTGTATGTGATAAAGTGAATACTTGTGTTGATTTATCACAGTTTTTAGATCTAATAATTAATAAATTAAAAGAAATAGGCTTTTTTGATAGTTGATTGGTATTGTTTTGTATTGCAAAAAAGCTAGGAGTTGGTATGAAAAATACAGGTATAGTTAGACGCATTGATGAACTTGGCAGAATTGTTATTCCTATGGAGTATCGCAAAATGCATAGAATCAACATAGGTGATCCTATGGAAATTTTGGCAACCGAAAAAGGCGAGATTATGTTGAAAAAAATCGGATTGGAGTCCGAATACATAAACAACGCCAACATAGTAATAGATAGCATGCTTGCACCTTTTGCTATTCTTGCTAGTGATGGATTGCGTTGGCGTGTAGGGGCAGGACCATATAAGGATAAGTATATAGACAAAGTTATCAATCAAAAGGCTGTATCTAGTATTGCTACCAAAAAAGTTATTATGGACAAAGATGAAAATGGTTTGGATGTATTGCTTCAGCCTGTAATAGGTATAGATAGTTATGGTGTACTAATGGCTATAAGTGATGTACCTTTTGAGGAAACCCAAAAACAAACTTTGACAATGGTAAGCAATCTTATTGTTCGTTTGACAGAAAGATTTTAGTATATATAATTAAAAATTGTTTGTTAAAAGATTTTGATTTAACATTCTTTGTCTCTTGATATATCTATAGTTGCCTATAATTGACTAGTATTAAACTCTCATGGTATAATAATCTTTATGAGAGTTTTTGCTATTAGTGACTTACATATGGCAAGTGTAGACAACAAGCCTATGAATATTTTTAAAGGGTGGGACAATCATATAGATCGTATAAAGCAATCGTGGCTAGATATAGTGATGGAAGATGATATAGTGTTGTTGGGTGGAGATTTGAGTTGGGCAATGACACTGCAAAACGCTATGTTAGATTTGGATTTTGTTGCAGATTTGCCAGGATACAAGATATTGATACGAGGCAATCATGACTATTGGTGGAAGTCAATTTCTATATTGAGAAGCATACTCAAGCACAAGGTATATGCTTTGCAAAATGATAGTATAAGGATAGGCAATTATTGTATTTGTGGCACTAGAGGGTGGACAGTTCCTGAAAAACATCAAGGTGAAAGTGACTTAAAGATATACAATAGGGAAATAGAAAGACTTAAGTTGTCACTACAGAGCATGCAAAAAATAAAACATGATAGTGACAAAATAATATCTATGGCACATTATCCACCTTTCAATAGCAAGCTACAATCCACACCTTTTACAGATTTATACAATCAATATAGTGTATCTAAAGTAATATATGGACATTTACATGGAAACAATATAAAAGTCCCTAGAGTACACATTGTGGGCTCTACAGAGTTTTATTTGACATCATGTGATCAAGTGGGGCATAAATTGGTTTTGATAGATGGTTGATTGTTATTGCAATTAAGTAGTTTTAATTTTGACAAATAATAGTATCAAAGAATTATTAACACAAGTTGAGTTGAAAGATTTGTAGTAGTAGTGAATGTTTATTTAGATTTTGTAAGTAGCTAGCTTGCTACATGTAAACAATATTATAATGGAATATTATACGACATCTTTGTGTCAAATATTTAAATATGATTTGAGGGATATTTTTAAAGATGTTGTGATAACAACTTTACTTTTCTTAAGAAAAAAAGTACTGAGTGAATGTGAGAAATATCGTCATATATATGACAAATAGCCTTTTATAATAATAAGCAAAGTTTGGATTTTTTGATTGGCATTGAGGAGTAGATTTGTGAGCAACAAAAGAAATAATATGAAAAAAGAGATAAGTTCTCAAAGTGGCAACAATAGTTGTATTATTGACACCACTCTTTTGCTAGATAATTCTCCCAAAGCAATGCCGGAGATATATGACAATGAGGCAAACATATTTGACTTTAAGATAAAGGAGAGTGGTGTCAACAACATTTCTGTTGTTGCAAGGTTTGGATCGGGAAAGAGTAGTGTAATTGAGACATATTTGGACAAGCGTAGACAAGAAGAGCAGTCAAAATTAAGTAAGAGAAAATCAAAAAAATATACTGATACATTTACTCGTATATCTTTGGGGTCATTTAATGACGATGTTGTGAGTGATAGCAGTGCTAATGAGATTAGTGACGATAGTGCAATAGAGCGAAGTATATTGCAACAATTGTTGTATAGTCAACCAGCTTCGAAATTGCCAAATTCAAAAATAGAACGCACTAAGGCAACATCTAAAAAGAGAAGTTTGTTGTTTGCAATATTATTTACTCTATGTGCTGTATGTAATGTTTGTATTTCTTGGCATTGAAAAATATTAATGCCAAGTTTGTGGTGCAAGCTATTTGTGAGTGGGATATACACGCCATGGTTGATTATGATAGAATCCATATGGTGGCGAGTTGTACAAAGATGTAGTCAACTATTTTAAGCAGCAATTGTTAGAAAAATTAAAACAATACAATCTAAGTGCTAATTGTAAAAATAAATAAAGTGAGTAGCTATTTCTATTCAATTTTTCTTTTGTACTTGACTTTTTTTACAATTTGTTGTATAATATGGTATATTTATGATGAATATTGACAAAATGACAAACCGTAGCATTTGCATCAACGGGGGGGGGTAGAACTTTTCTCGTCTTTTGCCATATCAAAATTTATAACAACTAAAACCAAAACACACATGCCTAAAATCTAGGTATGTGTGTTTTTATTTGTTTTTATGGCTGAATATTTTGAAAATTTACCTACGCCAAAGGTTCTTATAAATTCTTTAAGGCAAATTGGTTATTCTTTTGAGTCTGCAGTTGCAGATATACTTGACAATAGTCTTTCTGTATATGCAAAAAATATTTATATCTCTCTATGTATCAATCCGTTTGATGAGCAGTACATTACTTTTTTGGACGATGGCAAGGGTATGACACGAAATGAGCTTGCAAATGCCATGAAGATTGGGAGTAACTTTGATGGTGAGCGAGCAAAAAATGACCTTGGTAGATTTGGTCTAGGATTAAAAACTGCTTCATTTTCTCAGTGTAGAAATCTTGTTGTAGCATCAAAAAAAGATGGTGATTTGTCAGTTCTTGGTTGGGATATTGCACAAGTACAAAAAGACAACAAGTGGCTATGTCAAGAGTATAACGATAGTGAAATAGCTAACATACCTCAAATAGGTATCTTGAAAGATATGCAACAAGGTACTTTAGTTGTTTGGAGAGATTTTGATTTGTTGTTGTCAAAGCTAGACGATAATAAAGATTTGTATAGAGCATTGCAAGATAGTATACAAAGAACAAGAAAACATATTGAACTTATTTTTCATAGATACCTTGACAAAAAAGTTAAAATTTTTATCAATAGAGATTTGATAACACCACAAGACCCTTTTTTGGAACGACACTTAAAAACAGAAAAGGGTAAGCAAGAAGTTATATCACTAACTGATAGCGATGGTAATAATCATGATATAAAAATTCAATCTTATACATTACCACACTATCATGATTTGGATGATGATGATAGAGTACTGCTTGGTGGAGCAGATACAATGCGTGATTGTCAAGGATTTTATATATATCGCAATGAGAGACTTATAATATACGGAACTTGGTTTGGGATTAGAGTTAAGTCAGAAGTTGCAAAATATGCAAAAATAAAAGTAGATATTCCAAATTCGCTAGATGATATTTGGGATATTGACATAAAAAAGCAAAAAGCAAATATCCCCCCAAAATTGGTTGTTCATTTTAGAAAGATTATAGAAGACATTAGAACAAGGTCAGAACGAAAAACAACGCACAAACACAAACTTGATACCTTAGACAACAATAGAATTTGGAATAAAAAACAATCAAGAACGGGAAAAGATATATTTGCAATCAATTTAGATTGTAAATTTGTCAGGGACTTTGTAGATAACAATTTTGAAGAAAGTAATCACTCTAAGATATATAGATTGCTAGAAATTGTAGGTCAAGCTATACCATTTGATGATATTTATAGTAGTGTATGTAATCAAAATATTGAATTAAACATAAGTCTTGAAAGGCAACAAATGCTTATAGATGAAGCTAAAAAGATGATAAATATCGTTGCTAATACAAATAAAATTGATATTAGCATAGCTGTAGATAAGGTGTTGTCAATTGAACCATTTAATGATGTACAAATTGTAAAATTGGTAAAGGAAGCATTGAATTATGAGTGACAATAGAGATAAAATAGAAACAGCACTTAGTTTTTTTGATTCATTTTATAAACTAGATAATGTAGATGATTTTGATGATAACTATATAAAAAAAACTATATTAAGAATAGAACAATTAGTTGAATTGAATGACCAAGATTGTCAAGAATTGATTAAAAAAATAAAATCTATATATGCAGTTTATCAACCTGAGGGTGTTGGCATAATAGCTGATTATGAACACTTTGATGATTGGTACAATAATTTGCAAAACAAAGATACATTTTTTTGGGGTAGGTACAAAAAACATTTAAAAGACAAAGGATTTTTGCCAAATGTTATTCAATCGTTAGAAGATGACACGCTATCCAAACTCATGTCTTATCTAGGCGATCCAAATTCTACTGATAGTTTTTCAAGAAAGGGGTTGGTGATAGGTGATGTTCAATCAGGCAAAACATCTAATTATATTGGGTTAATATGCAAGGCTGTTGACGCTGGATATAAAGTAATATTTTTATTGACTGGAACTATAGAGTCTCTTAGACAACAGACACAAATCAGAGTTGAAGAGGGTTTTATAGGATATGATGTGGAAAACAGTCAAGATGTTGGCGTTGAAAAAGGGGATATTTTGCCTTATTCTTTTACAACAAGAAATAAAGATTTTGTAAAAGGATCGGAAAATAATACAGCATTGCTAATAAGAGAAAGTACTAGAGAACCATATATTTTTATTATCAAAAAAAATGTATCAGTATTAAAAAAGATTTATAGTGCAATAAATAAAAACTTGAGAAATAGGGAAAGTAAAGTCAAATTCCCTATGCTTATGATTGATGATGAGTGTGACAATGCTAGTATTAATACAAAAAAAGAAGAAGATGCCCCAACACAAACAAACAAGCATATTCGTAATCTACTAAATTTATTTGAAAAAAGTAATTATGTAGGTTTTACTGCCACACCTTTTGCAAATGTATTTATTGACCCAAATACAGATGATGAAATGTTGGGCAATGATTTGTTTCCAAAAGATTTTATTTTTGCATTGTCCCCACCGTCAAACTACAATGGAGCAAAAAAGATGTTCTTGAGTGTTGGCAATGATAGTGACAGTCATATGCTAAAAATTGTTGATAAAACAGAGCAAGAACAAGAAGAATTATACAATGCAATTCCTTTGGGGCATAAACAAGACTTTGTCCCAAAAGTCTTGCCACAATCATTGCAACAAGCTATTGATAGGTTTTTGATAGTAAATGCGATTAGAGATTGTAGAGATAGTGACAAATGTACTCATAGGTCTATGCTAATCAATGTATCGTCATACAAAAAAGTACAATTTGTTGTAGGTGAGTTAGTCAAAGAATATTTAAAGGATATAACTAATGATATAAAACATTCGTTGAAACTGACAAAAAAAGAATATCTAAGCAATCCAAGTGTAGCAAGATTGTATGATTTGTTTGGTAAAGAGTATTTGTACTGTGGTATTGAATGGAATGATTTGATTAGTAAATTGTATAACTCAATAAAAAACATTATTGTACTTGTAGTAAACTCAGATAAAACATCACAAAAGCTAGACTATACAAACAAAAATGGGTGTAGAGTTATTGCAATTGGTGGTTTGGCATTGTCTAGAGGACTTACACTAGAGGGTTTGATGATAAGTTATTTTTATCGCAATTCTGCAACCTTTGATGTATTGATGCAAATGGGTAGGTGGTTTGGTTATAGAAATGAATATAGTGATTTATGTGCTGTATATTTGAGAAAAATGACAAAAGAGTATTATAAAGAGATAATTCAGTCTACCGAAGAGTTGAGACAAGATATGAAAGATATGTGTGCTAAAAAGAAAAAGCCTATACAATTTGGTATTAGAGTGCGTAACAATTTTTATAATGGTCTTAGAATAACGGCATCTGGCAAGATGAGAAATACAAGTTCTAAAACTATTAGAAAACACTTTTGGGGTGAGATGTTCTATACTCCAATGATTGATTATAAACAAGACAATGATACAAATATACAAACAACAAAACTCTTAGTAGAACAAAATTTGGACAAGCTAGATACACAAACACCTCAACCATATTTAAGAGACATTGATGTTAGTAAAATTATAAAATTTCTTGATGAATTGAAAATAAATGAACAAGCAAATGACAACTTTGACACAAGGCAAATTATAGATTTTTTGAATAATGAAAAATCTATTACAAAATTTGATGTGCTTTTAATTAATGGTAGTGGGGAAGAGTTTGAATTTGTAAATGGAGTAAAAATCAAGCCTGTCTTAAGAAAATACAACAAACTTTTGGACAATACTAGTTTGATTCAAATAAGTCACAATAGACTGGGAAGTCCAAGGGATACATCAATAGGATTGACAAAGGAACAAAAAAATAAAATTGACAAAGAAAATACTTTAGAAAATGAAAAAAAATATCTAATACAAGATAGAAATCCCTTGCTTATGATATACAATGTTTTGCCATCAAACTTTCATTGTCAAAATAACACAACAAAAAACATTACATTGGATAGTGAAGAAGATGAGCTTGATGATACCATAGCCCTAAAGGATAAAGAAACTGTAAAAAAATGGCAAGAATTTGAAATGTCTAATAATTTTAAAGCTAGTAAAAAATATTTGATTGGTTATCAAATAGGATTTCCAAAGTTAGACAATGATCAACAAGAAGAAAACGCTAGATATATAGTAAATATAAATGCTAATTACTATGCTAGCTATGATGATAGAGGTGATTGTGAAGAATGATTTATGATTCCAAAGCAAAGTTTGCTACTCTAAAAGAAATTTCCAAATATATTAGAGTAAATGAAATACACCCATTAGAGATTTATTTAGGATTAGATCAGTTTGGGAACAAAACACTTAGACTCAATGAAAATTTTGAGCCACAAAATGTCAAGAGTAGTGCAAAAATTGTCATACAACAAGTAAAAACTCAAGAATATAACTCTATAATGTTTATCAACTCTGGTGATGATGATATATTTTATTCTTTTTGCAATGACCTTATTTGTACTTCAACAAACTGTAATGTTGGATTTGGTTACAAATTTTTGCTAAATAGATATACAAAGTGGAAAAAGATGTTTGCAAGCAATAATAGTATTCTTTCACAAAATGAGTTGAGTGGATTGATTGCCGAATTACTTTTTTTAAAAGATATATCTATACAAAAATATGGAGTGCGTGATGCGATTATGGGGTGGAGTGGTCAAGAACCTACACACAAAGATTTTTCGTATGGAGATATCTGGTTTGAGATAAAAAGCTTAGAAGCAAACAAAAGCTCTCTAATTATTTCATCATTAGAGCAATTAGATTCTATTGTTGATGGAATGTTGGTTGTATATAGGTTAGAAAAGATGAGTGCATCATTTGATGGTATATCCTTAAATAGCTTAATTGCTAATATAAAGGATTTGATATTAGATGAAGAGTGTTTAGATATTTTTGAAAACAAACTAATTCAAGCAGGATATTATTACAATGTGTCGTATGATGAATTTGTGTTTTGCAATATGAGTATGCAAGCTTATGTTATATCTCAAGACTTTCCAAGACTACAAAGGACACAATTACCCAACTCAATACTTAGCGTAAAGTATGAGTTGTCACTAAATGCAATAGAAGGATTTAAAACAAACATATGAATCAAGCATTAGATGAGTTTAGAAAGCAATTTTTAGATGAGATAAAAAACGATTCACGCATTGAAGGCACAATGCCTAGTTCACACTTTTTTGAAGATATGCTAGGAAAACTGCAAGATATGGGCGAAATTGTAGACCCACAGGAAATATCTATGTGTTTTGACAAGATATGTCGCAATGGACGCAAGATGAGTGTTGATGGTTATAGCTTTGATGAAAGTGACAAGTCTATAGTGCTTTATATTTGTGATTATGTGGATTCTATGGATAGCGACATGCTAACTAATAGTGATATAGCTAGTTTTAGCAATAAAATGCTATATTTTTTAGAAGAAGTTTATGATGACCAATTGATAAAGTATTTTGATAATTCTAACGAAATTATTAAAATTGGTAAAGAAATAGAAAAAAGGTTAAAAATAGACTTCGTGGATTTTGAGAATGATATATCTATTGACAAAGTAAAATTGTATATTATAACCAACAAAAAGCTAAGTTCTTCTATCAAATCATTCACACATAAAGATAGTTTTAAAAATAAAAAGGTAGAAGTCAATGTATGGAGTATACAAAGAATTTTTGACTTAATACAATCTGGAAAAGGCAAAGAGACAATTATTGTTGATGTAAAACAGTTTGGTAGTGATGGTATACCTTGCATTAAAGCACAAATGAGTGGGGCAACTGATTATGATGCATATCTTGCAATTATACCAGGAGAGTTGTTGCACAAAATTTATTATTCTTTTGGTTCTAGATTGTTAGAAGGTAATATAAGGGCTTTCTTGACAGCAAAGGGTAAAATTAATAAGGGTATCAGAGATACAATAAGAAGAGAGCCTACAAAATTTTTCACTTATAATAATGGTATAGCATGTACAGCTATTGCAGTAGAATTAGATAAGTCAGGTAGTAAAATTGTTAAAATAGAAGATTTGCAAATAATAAATGGTGGTCAAACCACCGCGTCATTGACATCTGCAATACTTAGAGATAAATTTAGTTTGGAAAATATTTTTGTACCACTAAAACTTACTGTTGTAAAAAATGATGACTATGACACAATGATAGCAAATATTGCAAAGTTTGCCAATAGTCAAAACAAAGTTACTGATGCTGATATGTTTTCCAATCATCCATTTCATAGGAAAATGGAAGAACTTGCAAACAAGATACTAGCTCCTGCCAAACAAGGAGAAGTATTTGAAACTCATTGGTATTATGAAAGGTCTAGGGGTAAATACGAACAACAAAAATTTAAATTTACTACTCAAAAGCAAAAAGATGATTATACTAAAAAGTATCCAAAAAAACAAGTAATAAAAAAAGAGGAATTGGCAAAGTACTTTGTATCTGCACAATATTTGAGACCTGACTTGGTTGCAAAAGGGAGTCAATACAATATGAAAGCTTTTGCAACAATTATTGATAATCATTTTTCAACTGACCAAAATAAATTTAATGATTTATTTTTTAAAAAATCTATTTGCTATGCCATACTTTATAGAGAGACTGATAGAATTGTAAGCAAAGCAGATTGGTACAATACGGGTGGATACAAACTCAATATAGTCCCTTATACGATAGCTAAAATGATGTCATTGTTGCTACATAATAGTTGCACGATAGATTTTAATACTATTTGGAAAAAACAATCCTTACCACAATCTTATTTAAAAATGTTAAATAAGATTGCTTATGTAACTAATCAATTTATACAACAATCAGGTGGTAAAATTGTGACAGAATATTGTAAGCAAGAAGATACTTGGAAGAAGTTTGACAAGTTGAAAGATATGCAGGAGTATATGACTGATGAGTATAATCTAGAATTAACTGATGATTTTGTAAAAGATTTAATCAATAGCAGTAGTTGGAATGAGCAAGAAGCAAGTTCAAAAAAAGATGAAACTTTGACACATAAAGCAAATATAATGATAGAAGTATTTAATTTGGGATTTGAATATTGGGAAAGACTTTTAAAAGAAGCAAAGGATAGAAATATATTGTCAATAAAGGAAATGGAACTAATTGGTTATGCATCTAAGCCCAACAATTATTTGTCGGAGAATCAAGCGATGGTTGTGTGGCAAGCAAAAGAAAAACTAGAAAAATCTGGTGTTTTGGTATAGTTTATGAAGAAAGGGGAATCAAAACAACAAGATAAAATATTAAAAGTTGTAGAACTTTTTAGTGGTATAGGTAGTCAAGCAAAGGCATTGAACAATATTAATGCCAAGTTTGTGGTACAAGCTATTTGTGAGTGGGATATACACGCCATGGTTGCTTATGATAGAATCCATAATGGTGGTGAGTTGCACAAAGATGTAGTAAACTATTCTAAGCAACAATTGTTAGAAAAATTAAAACAATACAATCTAAGTGCTAATTGCAAAAATAAAATATCTCACGATGTATTAAAACAGTATACAATGGAATCTTTACAATTAATATATTCAGCAATACTAAATACAAACAATAAAGTCAATATAAAAGATTTTAGAGGAAGTGATTTACCTAGTAATTGTGATATTATGACATATAGTTTTCCATGTCAAGATTTATCCAATGTTGGGCATTTTCATGGTTATTGTAGTGGAATATCTAGGAGTGCAAATAACAGGTCAGGACTTCTTTGGGAAGTAGAAAGAATACTACAAGAGAGAGTGAAATTAAAACTAGATATGCCAAAAGTTTTGATGTTAGAAAATGTGACATCTTTGACTTCAGATAGACATAGCAAAGATTTTGAAGAGTGGAAAAATAGTCTTCAAAATTTGGGTTATTATAACAAAGTATACAAACTTCGTTCTCAATGGTATGGACAACCTCAAAGACGATATCGCCTTATTATGCTTAGTATATTTATTGGTGTAAAAGATGGTGGTGAACTACTAAAAGAAAGATTAGAAAAGTACTTTAAAGAACATAATTTAGAATGTTTAAAATATATAAGTACATTAAATATACAAAGAAAAGAAGTAGAGCAATGTCTTAGATTGGATTATAAAAATGAAATATACTTGGAAGAAGCCAAGCAATCTCAGCCAAATGATACTCAATCTAGAAAAAGAATTTGGAATGATAATCTAAAAATTGTAACAGAAAATTATTGTAAATCAAAACATGTAGATACAATTACTACAAAGCAAGATAGACACCCAAATGCTGGAAATATATACTTTGATTATATTGATAACAAAAAAAGCAAATTTAGATATCTTACACCACGAGAGTGTTTTTTGTTGATGGGTTTTGATGAAAGTGATTTTGATAAAGTAATTATTAAAAACCCTATATCTAGAGGGCATTCTAAATTTTTCACAAAAGACAATCTAATACATTCTGCAGGCAATAGTATAGTTGTTGCTATATTAGAACAAGTATTTATCCAAGTTATTGATATATTAAAGACAGTTATAAACAATTAATAATTGTTGCAAAATATGTAAGCTTTTGAAATAATTATTATACTAAATATATCAATATATAGTATGGCATGACATATATTACAATTCGTTATTATGTTTAAAATCTATTAAACTAATTTTTTAACACAAAAAACAGTTCTTGACACCTTTTATAATATATGATAAACTAAGTTTATAAGGGGAATGGATTCATGTCTAGTGCGATTGGTATAATAATTTTGAAGACTAGTAATAGTAAATTAGGTGACAAGAGTGTTAATATTTTGGGCAAAACTTGTTTGGAATGGGTTTCATTATCATTTGGCAATAGTTTGTGTGGAATAGTTGATTATAATATTGACGACAATATTATTGATATCATAAAACCTACTGTTAATATTACTAGAAAATATACCATTGTATTGTACAGTGATACTCCGTTAGTCAATATTGCTACTATAGAGTGTGCTATAGATGTTATGAAAAGTAGTGATTTATATTGTCTTAAAATTAGTAGAGGTTGGATATTTGTTACTGACTATTTAATAAATTTAGAAATTTTGCCAAATTTATCAACTACTCATTTGGATAATATAGATGTTGATATGATTTGTGTAGACAGTTTCATAAATGTTGCAAAAGCTACAAAACTATTGAGAGATAGAATTCTTGATTATCACATGGGTAATGGTGTACACATAGTTGATCCTAATACTGTTTGGATAGATTGTGAAGTACGCATAGGAAAGGGTACTACAATACACCCCAACAACATCATTAAAAATCAAACGGAAATAAAAGAAGGTGTAACATTGCTGTCTGGCAATACTATTGACAACTGTATTTTGGATAATGATTGTAGTGTAAGCAATAGTATGTTACTTGATAGTTATGTTGGACAATGTACATCTATAGGACCGTTTGCAAGATTGAGACCTGAAAGTATAATAGGCAACAATTGCAAGATTGGAAATTTTGTAGAAATTAAAAAGAGTTTGATAGGGGACAACACTAAAGTTGCCCATCATACTTATATTGGAGACGCTCAAGTTGGTAAGAACTGCAATTTTGGCTGTGGTGTCATTATTGCCAATTATGATGGTGTAAATAAAAACCCAACACGCATAGGTAGTAGGGTGTTTATAGGAGCTAATAGTACATTAATAGCTCCTATAATATTAGAAAATAATTCATTTGTGGCAGCTGGTTCTACAATTATCAATTCAGTCCCTGAAGATAGCTTGGCAATAGCTAGAGCAAGGCAAGTCAATAAACAAAATTGGATAAATAAAATTAAGAAATAGTAACATATGAAAAGCGAACAAAAAACAAATTTTAAATTAGAATTGGATAAAGTAGTAAACAAAAAAATAAAACTCTTTGTAGGCAATTCAAATCCTAAATTAGCTAAAAGAATATCAAAAATTTTGGGATTAGATATTGGTGATATGAAAGTAGATTCATTTAGTGATGGTGAGTGTAGTATAGAGCTTAATGAATCTGTTAGAGGTTGTGAAGTTTTTGTAATACAGTCATTAAGCAATCCTGTCAATCAACACTTGGTAGAGTTGTTGGTTATGATAGATGCACTAAAGAGAGCAAGTGCTGTAAAAATCACAGCTGTAATACCATATTTTGGATATGCTAGACAAGATCGTAAGGCTAAGCCTAGAGATCCAATCACAGCTAAGTTGGTTGCCAACCTTATTGTTACTGCAGGTGTTGATAGAGTGCTTACTATGGACTTGCATGCTGCTCAAATTCAAGGATTCTTTGATATACCTGTAGATCACTTGTATGGTATACCAGTATTAAGAAATCATCTTATAAAGCTTGGTTTTTTTGAAAATCGTGAAGTTGTAATAGTGTCTCCAGATGTTGGTAGTGTGGCTAGATGTAGAGAGTTTGCAAGCAAACTTGGACTTCCTATTGCTATAGTAGACAAGCGTCGTCCAAAGCCAAATGTATCAGAAGTATTGAATATAATAGGTGATGTAAGAGACAAATGTTGCCTAATATTTGATGATATGATAGATACTGCAGGTACGATAGTCAATGCTGCTAATGCACTTATTGATATAGGACAAGCGAGAGAGATTTATGCTTGTTGTACTCATGGTGTATTAAGTGGACAAGCTTTGGACAAGCTCAACAAAAGCCCAATTTCTAAATTATTTTTGTTAGACACAATAGAGTTGCACCCCGAAAAATTATTGCCAAAATTTGAACAAATCAGTACAGATGATATATTTTCGACGGCAATTCATCATATTTTTTGTAATTATTCAGTTAGTACAATATAAATTGATTTCATATATTGGACTTAAATTTATAGGTAAATATATTATTATTAGTAAATGTTGGAGCATTTTAGATACAACCAACATTTGTTTAAAAATATCATCCTACAAACTTTATTTAGTCTGTAGGATGATATTTTATTCAAAGTCCTCATCTGTTAATTTTTCTACATTTATGGATTTTACATAACCATTTCCCTTGACGCTAAAGAAGTCATGATGTTTGGTGTCTGTTTTTAGTCCATTCAATACTATTGGGTTTATTACTTCGTCTATTGGAAAGTATGGTTGTATACCAAGATTTTTTAAAGCAGAATTGGCGTTGTATCTCACAAATCTTTGAACATCTTCTACTAACCCTACAGGAGAGTATAGCATATTGCTATACTCTAGTTCATTTTCATATAATTCTTTTAGTAGTTTCATGCGATCTTTTTCTACTTCTTCTTGGTCTTGTGGACTTAGAGTTTTAAATATATCTTGAGCTATTAGTCCTGTGTATGTGCCGTGCAAACTTTCATCTCTCAGTATAAGGTTGATGATTTCTCCACATGCAGTCAATTTACCCTGTCCTGCCCACCACAGCGGATAAAAGAATCCACTATAAAACAGAAAACTTTCCAAAAATACGCCTGTTACAAGTGCCATATATACATCTTTTTTTGGAGCATTTGGAGTAAATAACTTGTGATAGCGGCTTGTAATTAGTTTTTCTTTTTTGTCTAAGATTGGATCTGTTTCTATCCATTTAAATAATTCGTCTATCTCTTCGTCTGTGGCAAGAGTGCTAAACATGTGACTGTATGACTTGGCATGAATTTCTTCCATTCCACCCATGAATGTAAATACACCCTTAGCTTGAAGTCTATCCATATGCAATGGAATAAGATGCATTCCATCACCACCTTGTTTGGTATCTAATAGAGTTAGTCCTCCCAAAACTTTTTTGTATGTGTCTTTTTCTATTGGTGTAAGTGTATTCCAAGTATTTTTGTCTTGAGATACGGGTACTTCGTCCTCTAGCCAAAACTGCATGGTATTTTGTTTCCAAAATGTCAAAGAATAATTGTCTTCAGGTGTATTCCAATTGACTGCTTTTGTAAGTAAAGTATTATCGTTAGTTACCATAATGTAATATTATACCTTTGTTTTTGTATTTTGATTATTATATTTATGTGTCGTTATACTGTATTCAACTTTGGTTGCAACCATTCGGGACGCCCTAATCCTTGTGGTTGTTTTATTGGGTTGTAGTTTTTTAGTGTTGTCCATACTTCTTCACAAACTAACAATTTGTACAAGTCTATTACTATTTGCAAGCGAGGGCGTTTGATATTAAAAGTCAACTCACTTTTAAAATATCTATCACTCACAAAAATATAATTGTCATCTTGATAATGCCTATCCATTTCTAATTTTAGATATAGTTTGATATGATATTGATAAGCGTCTAATCCTACTTTTGCCCAATCAAAATTTTGTGCAAACCAATCTAGGCACCAGTATGATACAGCTTCGCATATAACCTCTTCAAACCAATCATAGTGATAAAATATGCAAGGATAAAGAGTATGCATTATGTGATGAGTATATTCATGTGAGTATTGAAATATAAATCCGCTATAGTCTTCAAAGCTACAATTGACTGCAATGTATGGTGTATTTCCAATTTTTGTATAGTACGGATTGGATAATTTGGTGTCTAATAAATACTCTATACATGTGACATTGACGCAAAAGTTGTGTTGCAACAATTTTTCAATTTGTGATTTTAAAATATTTAGTAATGAACTCATTGCAATTATATTGTACTACAAAGAATAGCAATGGTCAATGTACTATACAAATTTAAAGTTGTCAATCTATGTGTTTGAATATATGGTGTTTACAATTTGTTTTTTATTGGTTACGGGAGTAATTTGTATACAATAGATGTTTTACAAATAATAAAACTAAGTTTTTAAAAGTTATATTTTATACACTACACATCAAGCAATCTTCGGCAGTAGTGTGTCTAGTTCTAGTGTAGTATAGGCTCTTCAATCCTTTGCGATGTGCATAAATTGAGTATTTGGCAATTTCTTTGGTAGAAATATCAGATTTTACAAATAGTGTTGTACTTATGCCTTGGTCTATATGTGCTTGCATTGTTGATATTAAGTCTATAAGCTTGTATTGATCTATATTGAATGCTGACTTATAGTATAGTGCTGTGTCTTTTCCTAAAAATGGCATAGGGTAATATGTTGTAGAATCTGCATATGTTCTAATTTCTATTTGGTCTACTACTGGCATAACACTAGCTGTAGAATTTTGAACATAAGATATAGATTGAGTAGGTGCTATTGCTAAGCGATATGCATGGTATAGCCCGTGTTCTAGTACTTGTTCTTTTAATGTAGTCCAGTCATGTGTAGTTGGTACATGTATACCATCAAATAATTTTATTACATGAGTAGAGCGGGGGATAAAGCTAGTGTTGATGTATTTTTCAAAGTAAGTACCTTTGGCATATTCTGATTTTTCAAACCCTAAAAATTTACTATTTGTGTCTTTGGCTATTTCACAACTAGCCTGTATACTATAGTAGTTTAGCATCATAAAGAATGTATCTACAAATTCTAAAGCTTCAGCACTATCATAGTCTATTTTATTCTTAGCCAAATATCCATGCAAGTTCATAGCTCCTAGTCCTACAGAGTGAAGTTCTTCATTTGCTTTTTGTATAGTAGGGGCATTGCGTAACTTGGTCATTTGTACAACACTTGTCAATGCTCTCATGCCTATATGGACTGCTTGCTTTATTTCTTTATTTTGCATTACATTGGCAATATTGAGAGAACCTAATATACAACTAACATCTCTATTAATAGTGTCAGGGTCTTCGTAGTCACCAATTTGGCTAGTTTCTTGAAGTTGAAAAATTTCAGTACACAGGTTTGACATTTTGATTTGTCCCAAATCTTTTAATGCATGTACACGATTTGCATTGGATTTATACATTATATACGGATAGCCAGACTCTAATTGTATCATTGCTATTTTTACCAACAAGTCTCTTGCAGACAACTCTAGTACTGTCTTTTTTACATTAGGATTGGATAAGAGTTCATCATACATTATATCTATATCCATATCATCTAAGTGTTGATTGTATGCTTCATATACACTATGAGGGGCAAAAACAAACATTGGCTTGTTATCCTTAACTAGTTCATAAAACTTACTTGGTACAATGAGTCCTATAGCTAGGGTTGCTATACGAGATTTTTCGTCAGCATTTATTTTTTTTGTGTCCAAAAATTCTATGATATCATGATGAAAAATATTGAGATATGCAGCCCCTGCTCCCTTCCTTTGTCCAAGTTGATTTGCATATGCAAATGTGTCTTCTAATAGTTTCATTACAGGTACTACACCACTACATGCATTAGCAAAGCCCTTGATACTATCTCCACGAGAACGCAATTTAGACAAGTTGAGAGCAACAGCACCTCCCATCTTGCTTAGATAAAGTGAAGTGGATACATTAAATGATATAGAATTTAGACTATCATCAACCTCTAACAAATAACAACTTACCATTTCACCACGGCGTTGTCTACCAGCATTGAGAAAAGTTGGTGTGGCTGGTTGATAGTTTTGTTTCATCATTTGTAGTACAAAATCAACAGCTCTTGCAAAACTTCCTTGTCCTAAATACAATGCAACTACTACAACTCTATCAATATATGTCTCCAAATACTCTTTTCCATCATTTGTCTTTAATGCATAGTTGGTATAAAATTTGCTAGCTGCCATGTACGAAGCAAATTCAAATTTTACATCTACAGCTATGTCATATAGTTGTTGTATTTGTGCAATGCTATAATTTTGAAAAACATCTTCATAGTATTTATTGTCTATTAAAAATCTAAATCTTTCTAATAAATTTTCAAACTTCTTTGTTTTGTTGTATGCATACTTCAAAAACTCATCTAGAGCAAGTTTATCTTTTTTTAAATCAAAAAAACCATCAGGAGTTTTTTGCATGATTTCGTTGTTAAGTTCAATGTGTTTCAAAATTTGATTCCCTTTAAAAGTGATATGGATTATATTAAAACATACTATATATAGTGCTTTAAATTTAAAAAGCACTATATAAGGTAATTTATTTGAAGATAATACATTTTTAAAAAATTTTTGTCAAATGGTTTTAAACTTTAGATTGTTATTTAAAATTTTAATTTTGGTTTTATTAAGTTAAAAATAGAATATTTATTTTTACAAAAAATAAATATTCTATTTTTTTATAAGCTTGCTAAAAGCATTGAAAATTTAATAAGTTTAAATAAATATGAATATTTTATTTTGCCACTTAATATTTCTTTTCAATGTAAATAAATATTAAAATTATATTTGTATTAAAATATAATTGTGTAAAAACACAAAATCAATAAGTATATAAAATAAAAATAAATTATTAATATAAATACTTCCACATACTATTTTTGAAATGTCAAAAATAAAAAAAATTTTTTGTGGAGCGGGCATGCTTGCAATATGCTCTGTTGTGGCAAAGTTGATTGGAGCGTTTTTTAGGATTCCGCTTACCAATATTCTTGGTGCAGAGGGTATGGGTATGTACCAAATGGTTTTCCCTATATATACAGTTGTACTCACTCTATCAAGTGGGGGATTGCCTATTGCTATTTCTAAAGTTGTGGCTAACAAAACAGCAATAGATGATATAGATGGTGCAAAAAAGGTTCTTAAGGTGTCTTTGTTTTTGCTTAGTTGTATAGGTATTGTTGCAACAATAGGCATTGTGTGTATGCATAAGTGGATTTCATCATTGCAAGGAAACTCTAGAGCAAGTATAGCTTATTTGGGGATTGCACCTTCTATATTTTTTGTATGTATAATTTGTGTATTAAAAGGGTATTTTCAGGGTAGGCAAAACATGTTGCCATCTAGCATAATGCAAATTGTAGAACAAATCATTAAGTTAGTAGTTGGGATTTCTCTTAGTATGTATTTTATGAGATGGGGAATTGAGTATGCAGTGCTTGGTGCAATGATTGGTATTAGTGTATCCGAATGTGTCGCAATGTTGACTTTGATTGGGTTTTATATATTGGGAAATATTGTAGCAAGACGCAAAAATATTTTTTTGAAAACGAATTTACAATTCCAAACAGAAGTAGCTTTGGATTGGAATTTGACAAATGATATTATAAAAAATAATTCTACTAGTATCAACACTAGTAGTAGTGCAAAGAGTATACTTAAAGCTGTCTACAAAGTTGCAATGCCAGTTACTTTAGGTGCTATGATACTTCCATTGACACAAGTTATAGATAGTATAATAGTTATCAATTTTTTGATTAGTGCAGGATTGAGCAAGGCAGATGCTACAGGGCAATATGGTATACTCAATGGTCCAGTATCAAGTTTGATAAACTTGCCAGTATTAATCACATTGGCCATATCCATAGCCTTGCTTCCCAAGGTTGCTAGATGTTTTGCTACACAACAAGATAGTACTAATGAAGTTAATAATGCCATGAAATATTCATTATTGTTGGCTTTTCCTAGCTTTGTAGGAGTGTTGTTGTTTGCTAAAGATATAATGTATTTTATGTATGGTAGGGGACTAAGTGCACAAGAATTGGACTTGGGAATAAAAATACTACAGTTGTCATCTAGCATTATTGTTTATGCCGGAATTATGCAAATTTGCACGGCCACACTTCAAGGAATGGATAAGGCATCTAGACCTGCTTTTATATTAGCTATAAGTGCTGTAATAAAAATTGTATTTACAATAATTTTGTTAAATTTATTGGGAATTTATGGTGTAACTTTAGCAAGTGTGTTGTTTTATTTGGTTGCATGTTTATTTAATTTGATACTATGTCGTAAGAGAATAGATTTGCATCACACTTCTAAATATTCAATAAAAATAATATTAGCAAGTATTGTTAGTTTTGGTATTAGCTTTGCTTTGAGAGAGTTGTTGTTGGGTGGTATTAGTTTTACTATTAGATTATTGTTGTGTGGTGGCATGTCAGTTGTATTGTATGGTATTGTTTGTTGGTTGTTGGGCCTGATAGGCAATAAACTCAAAAATGTAGATGTCAATATTTGATTTGAGAATACAGTTTCTAATATGAGTATACAAATAGGGTATATTAAGATTGAAAAAAGTAAGATATAAATAAAATCAACATAAGGCGTTAGGGGGGAATCCCCTCAAAAAAAAGCTTTTTTGCTTCTTTTTTGGCGTCAAAAAAGAATAACTCCTATTTTGTTGATTGTTTATATTTTATTGTAATTAACCGCTCGTTGTACACTCTCTTTTTAATTTTCTATAGTATTCTTTATCTCAAAAATATTGACAAATTAGACAAATTGTAGTAACATATCATCACTATGTCAAAGAATTTGTTTGAAGGTATAAGAAAACTTATGGACACTATAGCTAAGGGTGTATCTAAGGTTTTGGTTGTAGGTTGGTTGTGGATTCCATTTTCTTATTCTCTCATATTTTTTTTAATTTTGCTTGTTAATGGACAAGAATTTCCACCTTATTCTGAAATATTTTTGATTGGATTTTTTATATGTTTGGCTACAAGTGTGCTTTTGTTTGTAATTAAAGGACCTAATATCAAGAAAGCTCCAAAACAAGAATTTAGTCCACAACCACTAATTTCACAACAAATAGCTCCAACTCCTGCACCTCAATACAACAATACAATCAACAACAATCAGTATACTATAGCACAAGAAGCTAAGTCACAATTGCTACCGCAGTATCAACCTGCCCCACTAGTATTTGCAAGTAGAGTAGACCCCAACTTATATATACATGAGTACAATGATAAGCTGATTTTTTATAAAAGGGAAAATGGTGGAATGTTGTATCTAGGTACTGAATACAAAAAAAATGCTAGCTAGCATATCAAGATTATCTTTGTAATAAGTTGATAGTATACAATTTTTATATTTTTAATATTTTGTTATTTATTTAAATTATTTTATTTAAATTTTTTATAGACTTATAGTGCTATTCAAAAATTTAAGTTGTTAGAACAATGCTTGTTCTTATTATAATTGCATTTCACTTGTCTATTTGCCATTCTATTTGATAGACCATATTACCATGTGCTTTAGTTTAAGAAATAGTTGACGACTATATATTTATGTGTTATTATTAGATAATTTATTTCAATTGCTTTATAACAACCATGGTGATTGTATCAAAATATGGTAACTGGAGGTTTGTATGAAATTTAAAGGTTATAGTGGGGTAGAGGTTGCTCTCGGTGTACAACATTTGTTTGCAATGTTTGGAGCTACTATACTTGTCCCTATTTTGACGGGAATGAACGCATCTGTTGCATTATTGACAGCTGGACTAGGCACTCTTATTTTTCACTTTGTGACTAAAATGAGAGTGCCTATTTTTTTGGGTTCTAGCTTTGCATTTTTGCCAGGAATTGCCGCAGTAGTTGCAAGTGAAGGTGCTAACTATGCGGGTGGGGCAATAATTGTGGCAGGTGGAATTTATTTGATATTTTCTATTCTAGTTTATTTTGTAGGTGCTAGCAATATCAAAAAGCTTTTTCCACCCGTAGTAGTCGGTCCTATAGTTATTTTAATAGGATTGAGTTTGGTTGGAAATGGTATAAATGATGCAAGTGCTATAAATCAACAAGGCAACTCGTGGGCTGAATATCCTTGGTTGTCTTGGTTGGTGGCTGCTTTTACGCTTATTGTAATATTATTATTTATGCTTAGAGGAAAAGGTATCTTTAAACTTGTACCTATTTTGATTGGCATAGTTGCAGGATATGTTGTTTGTTTGATTTTGTCAGCTTTTGGATTGAATGTACTCAACTTTGATGCTATTAGTGCGGCAGATTGGATAAATATACCCTATGTTACAGATGGATTTATGCAATTGCCAAAATTTAGCTTGTCATCAATATTGGTTATAGCCCCTATTGCAATAGTTACTTTTATGGAACATATAGGTGATATGACTACACTTGGAGCAGTGACAAGCAAAGATATATACCAAGAGCCAGGATTGCATAGAACTGTATTGGGTGACGGTATAGCTACTATGGCGGCGGGATTCTTTGGTGGTCCTGCCAATACAAGTTATGGCGAAAATATAGCAGTGTTGGCTACATCTAAGAACTTTGACCCTCGTATTATTAGACTTGCAGCATGCTTTGCTATTGTATTGGCGTTTTTGGGCAAGTTTGGAGCATTGCTTCAAACAATTCCTAGTCCTGTATTAGGCGGTGTATCTATAGTTTTGTTTGGTATTATTGCTAGTTGTGGTATAATGGTATTGGTTGACAATAGAGTTGATTTTAAGAACAGTCGCAATCTTGTTATAACATCTCTCATACTTTCAGTCGGATTGGGTATAACTCTTTCAGGGTTGGGCGGATATATTTCAATATCAGAGAACTTTAATTTGAGTGGATTATTTGTAGCTACAGTAGTTGGTATATTGGCCAATATTTGTCTGCCCAAGGATTTGCCTAAGATTGGTGATAGTGACGGAAATGATGAGACAATTTCAGGCTCAGACAACGAGCAGTTTATGAATGATGGTTATTAGTTGTTTGTTTTTTGATATATAATTATGTTTATTGTATGAGACAAAGCTTTGTATTTATCAATGGAATACTATATAAAATAAGTTCTTAAGATATACCGCAGTTGCAAACAAGTAACTGCGGTATATAGATATATTGGATGTTAAAAGCATTTTGTATATTACAATTTTTAAAAATATAATAGCAGACATATGTATTTTAAATACATATGTCTAAAATAACAGTACAATAAAAATAGTATATAAATGGTAATTTACAAATAAAGTAAATTAATATTATTTATCATTTATTGACAAACTATTAATAATATGTTATTATATTGTTGATGATTTTTTAAATATAGTTTTGGATTTATAGTCTATGGATATGTACGACAACAATTTGAATATTTCCAATAGGCTTACATTGAGAGAAATGTGGGACAGTGGTTATGATATTTCTATCAAGGCTGATGGTAGTCGTAGACCACTTGTGGATATGTTGGATATGGCATATCAGTCTAGGTTTGAAGATTTGAGAGTAAGTACTGTATATAGAGAAGAAAATGCTAGTATATTGTTTAGTATTATGAGAGGACGAAGACATCTTATGCAGTGTGGAGATTGGGGATTTGCGTGGGAAGATCAAAAAGGTTTGCCATTTGCTACACCGATATTGCAAGATGCCAAAAGAGTATATTCTCAAATTAGGGTAGACAATGCTTGTATAACTAAAGATGTAATAATGATGGATCATTTTAATAATGTGTTAGCAGTATATAGATATGTGCTAAGTGATAGCAAAAAAAGGTAAAAAAGAAATGGGGACACCAATCAAAGTAGAGATAGTGGCACAATGGTTTGTCAATCGTGCGATATTAGATGTGCAAGATGGTAAAGGAGAATATATCTCATTACTCAAGTTGCAAAAACTGTTGTATTATAGTCAAGGTTGCTATGGTGTGATACAAGGTAAAAAGCTTTTTGATACCGAATTTGTTCATCAGCGCAGTGGTCCTACTATTCAAAAAATAACAGATAAGTACATTAGGTTTGCTATCAATGGTATAAATTTGTGGCAAGATGACATAGATATAGAGATGGACAAACCTGATATACATTTTTTGCAAAATATATATTTGTTGTTTGGTCAATATTCAACTTGGCGACTAAGTGAAATGACAGTCAACGAATTGCCTTGGTCTACTACAAAACAAGATGAGAAAATAACATTTGAAAGCATGGTAAAGTATTTTAAAATTTATCATGATGATAGACTTAATACAATGAGAATAAGAGACCCAAAAGTCATAGAGAGAGCGGTGAGTTTGAGAGATAGGGGTATATTAGACGATGACTTTATTATAAAAAATTTCTATAAATATTTTTAGAATGATAATTAATGTTGAGATTTTATTGATATTTTTGCAAAGATATTAGTATGTATAAGTAGATTTGACTAATGAAAAATTTGAAACAAACATATCAAAATTTTAGGACAGTGTTTTTTTATTTATTAGCTGTTGCTATCATTTTTTCATTTATAGCTGTAGGTGCTAAAAATGAGTTTATGGCACTAGTATCAGTTATTGCCAACATTGTTGCAGGGGTATGTTTCTTCATTTGGATAGCACTTTATATTTCACATTGTATTATAAAAGCTGTATTTGAAGAACGAGATGAGAGACAAATAGGCGGCATTGCTACAATAAAGAATCACAAGATAGCAATAATATTGTTAAAGAAGTACTAAATACCAAAAATACTGTAGAATATGATTCTTTCGTATTTAAAGTAAATAGTGATAGTTTTAATTTTTGCAAAAAGTGTGGTAGCATTGTTGCAAAAGATATAAATGGCAATTGGACAACTTGTCGTAATTGTAAAAACAATCAAGATTAATTGTATTTTTGTAATTGGCAACAATTGTAGTTTGCCAATTTTTTGTTTATATGATAAAATAACTGTATTGATGTTAGGAGTAGTATTGTGTTGCAGTTATTTGTACAAAAGCATGGGGCAAGTAGTCACCCAATAAGAGCATTTTATTCGGCTGGTCGTGTCAATCTCATAGGTGAGCATATTGATTATAATGGTGGATTTGTATTGCCTGCCGCTATTGGCTTGGGTTGTACAATATATTGTCGTCTAAATGACAAGAATTGTCTCAATGTAGCGTATACTACAACTGATTTTGAGGGTAGTATAGACTATACAAAATTGGATAGCTACAGAGACAAAAATTATCTCAACTATATTGCGGGTGTGTGTATTCAGTTGCAAGATATTGGTATACAACTTGTAGGAATAGATGTGTTGTATGACATAACCGTGCCATTTGGTAGTGGATTGAGTAGTAGTGCGGCGATAGAAGTTGCAACGGCTTATATGTTGCAATCAATTTATAATAACAAGCATGGTATTGCAAAACCAATAGATTGTATACAACTTGCTGTGATTTGTCAAAAGGCAGAAAACAATTTTGTAGGAGTCAATTGTGGCATTATGGATCAGTTTGCATCTGCAATGGGTAAAGACAACAACGCTATATTGCTAAATTGTTCTACATTAGAATACAAGTATATTAGCGGCAATATGGACGGATTGGAGTTGTGCATAATCAATACAAACAAGCCACATGATTTGACTACAAGTAAGTACAACGAAAGAAGACAAGAATGCGAATCTGCCTTGAATTGGTTGAATACAAAATCTGACAAACCAATAAAAGATTTGTGCAGTCTAACACCTACACAATTTGAGTCTCTTGCACAAGGAATGAATTCTGTATTATACAATAGAGCCAAACATTGTGTATACGAGAATGATAGAGTTGTAAATGCAGTAGATGCATTTGGCAAAGGTGATATACAACTCTTTGGAAATCTAATGTTGCAGTCACATGATTCACTCAAAGATTTGTATGAGGTGAGTTGCGTTGAGCTAGATACTATTGTGGACATACTCAAAGCTCAGTCATACTGCAAAGGTGTAAGAATGACGGGTGGTGGCTTTGGGGGTTGTTGTGTAGCTATTGTAGCTAAAGATAACAGAGACAAAATTCAACAACTTTTGGATATAGAATATCCTAAAAAAACAGGATTGAATTGTAGTATATATTATACGAATATGAGTGATGGTGCAAAAGAAATTTTTGTATCATAGTGACATAAAATAGATGAACAACCTTACGATAGTGGGTTGTTTTTTTTGTATGTTTTAGTATGATTTGTTATGTAATAAACACTCGTTGTACACTCGTTAGTTTTAGTGGGTATACATATTTACGCTCTAACTGTATAGTATTTTATAAAAATTTTGAAATAATTAAGATATTTTGTCATTATTTGTTTACAAAATCTTGATTATATGCTATAATTGAAGTGTTAGTAAAAACACTATGGAAAGTAAAAACACTATGGAAAGTAAAAACACTATGGAAAGTAAAAACACTAAGGAAAGTAAAAACACTAAAGTACGGTTTGGATTAGATATTGGTATAGCTAGTGTTGGTTGGTCTGTGATAGAGTGCGATGAGTCTGGTTATGCTGTGGATATTGTTGCGGCAGGTTCTAGAGTGTTTACAGCTGCCGAAGTGCCAGGTAGTGATGAGGGGCTTGGAGAAGCTAGGCGAAGTGCAAGGGGTGCTAGGCGAAGTGCAAGGGGTGCTAGGCGAAGAAATCGTAGACACAAATTTAGATTACATAGAGCTAAGAGATTGATTGTTGAAAGTGGTATGCTTTCTCAACAACAGTTGGACAACTTGTATGACAATAGTCAACCCAAGCAGGATATATATGAGATTAGGTATAGAGCGTTGGATAGTGTTTTGACCAATCAAGAGTTTGCCAAACTGCTTATACATTTGTTGCAACGCCGTGGTTATAAGTCCAATGCCAAAGATACAAAAGTACTAGACAGTCAAACAGATGAAAGCAAAAAAGCTAAGGCAAAAGCAACAGAAAGTGAAAAAACAGATGATGAAGCAGCACTAAAAAGTATAGCCAACAACAAAATCATTTTGTCTCAATACCGTTCTGTAGGAGAGATGATATACAATGACTCCAAGTTTAGACTCAATGTGGGTGGCAATCAAGTTTCTGTAAAAGGAAATTATGTATTCAAAGCACGCAACTCTACAGGAGATTACAAATTTGTAATGTTGAGAGCGTGGATTGTAGATGAGATTAAGCTTATATTTGAAAGACAATTTGCTTTGGGTAATCATCAGTATGCTAATCCACAATTGAAAGACAAGTATCTTGAGATATTTGAAAGTCAACGCCATTACAGTGAAGGTCCAGGAGGAATTGAAAGCAAGTACGGTATTGAGGGTATCAATTATCATAGACAAAAGCAAGGACTGCAACCATTGATTTCTTTGATAGAAAAAATGACAGGCAAGTGTACTTTTGAACCACAAGAAGAACGAGCGGTCAAAGCTAGTTATAGTTTTGAAAAATTTCGGTTGTATCAAGATTTCAATCACATTAGTATTGTTGATGGTAGAAAAAACAGCAGACAACATTTGACTCAAGAGCAGTTTGATGCTCTAGTCAAACATGCACATGATAAAGAAAAAATAACATACAAAGATATTAGAAAAGTCTTGAATTTGTCTCAAGATTGCAAGTTTAGCAATGTTGACTACAAACCTAAAGTCAAAAAAGACAAAGATGGCAATCCTATACAAGATGACCAGTCAAAAGATCCAGAATCAGATGCAAAGATTTTGGGATTGCCAAAATATCACGCTATAAAAAGAGTCCTAAAGGGCGTGTCAATTGATATCACAACTCTCACTACGGCTCAACTCAATTGTATAGCTACAGTAGTCTCTAAGTACAAAGATGATAATGATTTGGTTGAAAAACTAGAGACTGAGTTGGTCAAAAATGGGCTTGACAGTGTGGTTGCACACAATATATCACAAGCAAGTTTGGAATTGTCATTTAGTGGCGTTGGTCATTTGTCAATTAAGGCTGTAGATAAAATTCTTGATGTGTGGCAAGTTGGTGATACTTATGACCAAGCTGTTACTCGTGCGGGGTATGACTTTAAGAGTGAGTGGACGGGAGAAAGGTTCAAAAAATTGAGCCTATTAGAACATGCCGAAAATGGTGGGACTAAGCCTATCAACAACCCTGTTGTGAGACGCAGTGTAGGACAAGTGATAAAGGTAGTCAATTCTTTGGTAGAGACATATGGTAGTCCTATAGGTATCAATATAGAGTTAGCTAGAGATATGGCAAAGTCCAAAAAAGAGAGACAGGATATTGAAAAGGCTAATAAGCAAAATAGAGAACGCAACGAAAGAGCCAAGCAAGAAGCTGTAGAACTAAGAAAATCCAATTCTAAACTAGATTCCAATCCTACAGGGCTAGATATAGTCAAAATAAATCTCTATAGGCAACAAAACTGTATATGTATGTATAGTGGAAAATCTATAGACAACACTCGTTTGCTAGAAGATGGCTATGTTGAAGTTGACCATATAGTTCCTTACAGTATTTCTTTTAATGACAGTTATCAAAATAAGGTATTAGTATTTGGTGAAGAAAATCAACAAAAAGGCAATAGATTGCCTTTGCAATATCTCACGGGAGAAAAAAGAGAAAGATATATTGCCAATGTTGAGAGAATATTTGGCAAAAATTTGGGCAAAAGGTCAAGACTACTCAAGACTGTTATCACAGATGAAGATAGAAACAAGTTTATAGAACGCAATCTCAATGACACTAGATATGCAACCAAGGTAATAGCTAATACACTAAAAAATTATCTCTTGTTTGACGAAGTTGTTCATACCAAAGATACTCAAAAAAAGAGAGTTATTACTGTCAATGGTACTATGACTAGTTATATTAGAGCTAGATTTGGTCTCAACAAGGTACGCAACAACGGAGATACTCACCATGCACTAGATGCTATAGTAGTTGCGTGTACTACAGATAGCTATATACAGCAAATAAGCAAATACAATAAGTTGATAGAAAACAAATATAGAAAGCCAGATATTACCAATCAAATAGATTTAGAAACTGGAGAAATTATTGCCACTATTGAAGAATGGGTAGATTATGAGACGGGTGAAGTGTTGACAAAAGAAGAGTACTTTAAAAGAGGGTTGCACACCAAGCAAACCAATAGTCATGTCAAAAAAGAGCTAGAAAGGCAGTTGTTTGACAATGAAATGTCTCCACTAAGCAATTATAAAGCTACTCAGTTTAGAAATCTAGTTACTCAACTTATAGAACAATCACAAGGATTGCATGATGGCAATCCTGTGCATGTAGATGGCAAAGATACACACATCAATAAAATATTTGTATCACGCAAATTAAATCGCAAAGCTACAGGACAAGGGCATCAAGAGACTACATTTGGAAAAGTTGCAAAAATCAAGTCTAGTGAAGTAGGTGTATGCAAGGATAGAGTACAAGAGAATGAGCAGTTAGACCCTACACTTATGGTAAAACGCACGGAATTGAAAAATTTAAAGTTGGACAAAGATGGAGAGATAGATAATTATTATAAGCCTGATAGTGACAAGTTGTTGTACCAAGCTTTGAAACAATACCTAAAAGAACAAAGCAAGTTGCCAGAAAAAGACAAATTTAAAGAACCTTTTTATAAACCAATCCGCAATCAAGACGGGACAATGACTTTTGGGAATGTAGTCCTTAAAGTAAACACAATAGAAAAAAAGTCATCATTTGTTACTCTCAAGAACAACGGTGCAGCAGCCAATGGTGGAATGATAAGAATAGATGTCTTTAAGGTTGAAAATGCTCCAAAGAAAGGTGACAATGGGTATTATTGGGTGCCTGTATATGTCAATGATTTTGTCAAACATACTTTGCCTAATTTAGCTAGACCATCTTTAAAAGAGATGAAAGATGAAGATTTTATATTTTCGCTCTACCCCAATGATTGCATTTATGTAAAGCATAAAGATAATATGGAATTTACTAGAGAAGACGAAGTTGTAGAAGGTGATAAAGTTGTAAAAAATATTAGCAAAACTACTTGCAATGATGTGTATATTTATTATGTCAAAGCGGGAATATCTGGCGGCGCAATAACAGTAAAGTCGCATGATAGTTTGTACAATCTTTCTAGTCTAGGAGTAAAAGGTTTGAAAGAAATATCCAAATGCTCAGTAGATACTCTAGGCAATATTACCAAAATCACTACTAAGCAAGTTAGAGAAAAATTTCCTAATCAAAAATAGTTTATAAAAGATTTTTAAAAATAATATTGTAATTGTCGTTATAATATTATACTAATCGAACACTTAAAAAGCACATGCCGTTTAGAAATATATTCATATCCAAGCCATCATATTTGAGTATAGATAGAGGGCAACTTGTTATAAGACAAGGTGTAAACAACTATACAGCAAATTTAGAAGATTTGAGTACTTTGGTTATAGAAAATAGAGAGAGTACTATCACGGCTTACACAATTTCTCAACTAGCCGAAAATCAAATAGCTACCTATGTTTGTGATGCACGCCATATACCCAATGGCGTATTGCTTCCATTTTGTTGCCATAGTAGACATCTAAAAGCTCTATCTAGTCAAATATCTATGTCTTGCAATCTCAAACAACAATTGTGGCAGACAATAATAAAAAACAAAATTGACAATCAAGCTTTTGTACTTCATGCTTATAAAAAAGAAAATATTGAGATGCTACAACACTATGTCAATCAAGTAGAGATAGGAGACTGTACCAATATAGAAGCTAGAGCAGCTATGTGTTATTTTGATTCACTGTTTGACAAAAATACTTTTGGTGTTGCATTTAGCCGAAAAGATGATTGTTTTGTCAATGATGCACTCAACTATGGATATGCTATTGTGAGAGGTATGATAGCTCGTACTCTTGTAGCTTTTGGATACGAACCTAGTTTGGGTTTGTTTCATAGTTCAGAGTTGAATGCATTCAACTTGGCTGATGATATTATAGAACCTTTTAGACCATTTGTAGATTTGTACATTTTTAAATTGTTAAAAAAATACACACAGTTGGATAGTGATTGCAAGCAAAAAATTTTTAGTTTAGTGGAGTATGAGATAAAAATAGACAACGAAAAGTTTAATTTATCTACTGCAATTGAGAGATATATTGTGGGATTTAATCAAAGTGTAGAGCAAAGCTGTGACAAACTGTCTCGTGTGAGATTGGGTGTGCTTAGATTGCATTCAATTGTGTAGTATAGTATTTTCAAAATATAACAAAATTTTCCATCTAAAGTTATGAGATTTATGAGAATGATGATAATGTTTGACTTGCCTACCAATACTAAGGACCAAAGGAGAGCAGCAACTCAATTTAGAAACAACCTTATCAAGCAAGGTTTTTATATGATACAGTATTCTGTATATGGTAGATTGTGCAATGGACATGATAGCGTAAAAAAATACAAAAAACGCTTGCAGTCAGTTTTGCCATTGTATGGAAGTATAAGGCTAATTACAATTACCGAAAAACAATTTACCAATGCGGATATATTGTTGGGTACTAAAATACCATCAGACAAAGACGCACAGTGGCATCAACTAACATTCTTATAAAGATGTAGTTAATAACAAATACTAATATTAACAAAAATGGATTTGATACAAAATCCATTTTTTTGTCTTTAAATTATGCAATATTTGTTCAATTATGCTCTTTATTCAATTATAAGAAGTATATAAATAGAGTGCATTAAGATGTAAAGGAAGTAACAAAATAAATAAAAACAACCTTAAGGCGTTCGTGGGGATTCGCCCCCCCCCCCAAAAAAAAAGCTTTTTTGATTCTTTTTTGGCGTCAAAAAAGAATAACGATGGTTTTGTTGATAATTTGTATTTTATTGTAATAAAACCGCTCATTGTAATCTTATTAAATTACTTTAAATCATTTACAAATTTTTTAAAATTACAAACATTGTCTAAATTGATTGTCAAGAATATATTGAATATAGTATAATATAAATATACAGTAAAATTGTATATTTATGCATTTGCAAGCAAGCACATAATATTTGATGTTGTATTAGTTGATTCAACCTTGTTGATTATTGGGAGATTTTTATGCAAGAGCTAAAAAAAAAATATGGTTTGTTTACATGTATTGCCATGGTTGCAGGTATTGTAATTGGTAGTGGTGTATTCTTTAAAGCTGATGATGTATTAAATGCTACTGGTGGCAACATGTGGTTGAGTATCTCTGCTTGGCTTGTAGGTGGACTTGTCATGTTGTGCTTATGTTATACTTTTTGTGTTATTGCCGCAAAACACCCCAATTCTCCAGGGTTGATGGGGTACGCCGATGACTTGATTGGTAGCAAATTTAGTTATTTTATTGGTTGGTTTTGGACAACTATATATGCTCCTTGCATGGTCGCTGTAGTATGTTGGATATCAGCTATGTATACTACAACTTTGTTAGACTTGCCTGATGGTGGTTATATTGGTGCTGCAACATGGACAATTGCTATTGGCTATATGGTACTGTTGTATGCTATCAATACTCTAGCACCCAAAGTTGCAGGCAAATTTCAAGTATCCGCTCTAGTTGTCAAGCTTGTGCCATTGTTGTTGATGGCTATTATTGGGACTATAGTAGGCTTAGCCAAGGGTACTACTATGGACAATTTTGGTACAGTGACAGCAGAAGTTGACGGAAATCCTTTTTTTAAGGCTATTATTGCATGTTTGTTTGCATATGATGGTTGGATAATAGTCACTAGTATAGTTCCAGAAATCAAGAATGCAAAACGAAATGTACCTTTGGGATTGTTGATTGCCGCTATAATTGTAGTTGGTGTATATATTTTGTACTTTGTAGGTATGACTAGCTCTCTCAATGTTGGTGTTTTGATGGAAGCAGGTGATGTAGGTACTCAAAATGCATTTTCACAAATATTTAGCAGCATGGGTGGTACTCTCTTGTTTGTGTTTGTTGTTGTGTCTTGCTTGGGTACTGCCAATGGTATGATGATGTCATCTACTCGCAGTATGTACTCTTTGGCACAAAAGAGAATGTGTGTAGGACAAGGTACATTTGGACATATTTCTCCGCATACCAATGTACCTACCAATTCTTCTGTCATTGGCTTGGTTATGTCAGCTATGTGGTTTGTAGTATGGTACTTTAGTATGACTAGATGGGATGGCGAATTTGATATATCAGAGCTTCCTATTGTATTTTTGTATGTTATGTTTTTGCCTATTTTTGTGGCAATGATGATAAAGTATAAAGATGTACATTGGTTTAATAGGTTTGTAGCTCCAATAGTGTCTATAGGTTGTGTGATATTCTTGGTTATAGCACTCATATCCAAACACCAAATGTATGTATTGTGGTTTACAGTAGTATTTGTGGGTATGCAGTTGATTGGTTGGTTGTTGTTGTACTATGGCAAAAAGATTCATGGTTCTTACTGTGTAGAGGAATCAACGGATCAAATTAGAGATTTGAACGATGAAATTGCAAATGATGGTGGAAAGTGGATAGTTGATTGATATATTATTAAAAATTTTTACAACTTGTTGCACTGTATTTAAAGTACTTTTATATATACCAAAACACTACTTTATATAGTAGTGTTTTTTGGCTTTGTAAGTGTCCCATATGCTTTAAAATTTAAATATATGAATAAATTAATAATAAAATTTAACTAAATATACAATAAAGCAACATATTGACAAAGATGTATTGTATTATATATATAGACAAATAGTGTCAAATATTATATAATTGGTGTATAAGGTTGCATGGAGAATTATATATGAGCAAGAAGAGAAGTATCTATCTATCTATAATAATATCTATCATAGTATTGTTTAGTTGTTTTGCATTGGGGGTATTGACTGTTGCAAATAGCAATAATATTGCAAGTCATAATCCAAATACCGCTGATGAGTATTCTTTTATGCAAATGCCGAATACAGCTTTTGCCGAATATCCACCATCAAAAATAAGTATAACTGTTGGTGATAGTTTTGTTTTGAGAGTAGTATTGAATCAAGGAAATGATCCTAATTCACCTACTCAAGATTTGTATACTAGGTTTAAAATTGGTTGGTATAAAAATAAAGGAGATACTCTTGATTTAAATACTGCTGAGAAATATCGCACACAAACAGAATATTTTTATGTAGATTCAAGCAATGTTGGAAAACAATATTATTTTGCTGTCTATATCAATTGGATGCTAAATGATGGTACGCCTTTTTATTATGAAGTGTGGGATCTCATTGAAGTATCGGTAGAACCACGCAAACCAGATACCGTCTTGCTAAATTTGAATGGGGGTAGTGGTGGAACAACAAGTGTGGTGGCAACATATGGCGAGAATATGCCACAAGCTACAGCCCCTAGTAGAGATGGATATATTTTTAGTGGATATGTCTCATCTTATTATAAAGACAGATATTATTATGACAAAAATATGAACTCAGTGAGAGTATGGGATAGGATTGACAATTCTCCAACAGATTACAAATTGGTTGCACAGTGGGAAATGATACCAATTTTCATTGTTACAATAACGCTAGATTATAATGGTGGAAATGGTGGAACAAGTCAAGTAAGAGCAACATATGGCGAGAGTATGCCGCAAGCTATAGCTCCCGCTAGAGATGGATATGTATTTAATGGATATACAGATAAAGTGGACGGTGGCAAGCGATATTATGATGGCAATATGAACTCAATGACTCAATGGGACAAAAAAGAAGATGATACACTGTATGCACAATGGGAGATAGCACAGCCAGAAGAATATACAATAACACTAGACTTTAATGATGGAAGTAGTAGAACAGAACAAGTGGTAGCAATATATGGCGATAGCATGCCACCAGCTACAGCTCCTAGTAGAGATGGATACATCTTTAATGGATATGCAGATAGTGTAGATGGTGGAACGCTTTATTATGATGAAGATATGTATTCTTTGCGTTTATGGAATAAAAAAGAAGATACTACATTATACGCACAATGGCAAGAAAATGGCGGGACGCAACAAGAAAAGTACACAGTAACATTAGACTTTAATGGTGGAAACGGTGGAACAAATCAAGTAGTTGCAGTATTTGGTGAGAGTATGCCACCAGCTACAGCTCCTAGTAGAGATGGATACATCTTTAATGGATATGCAGATAGTGTAGATGGTGGAAAATTTTATTATGGTGCTAAAATGAATTCGGTCAGTGTGTGGGATAAAAAAGAAGATACTACATTATACGCACAATGGAAAGAAGATGACGGAACTTCGCAACAAGATAAATACACAATAACTCTAGACTTTAATGGTGGAAGCAATGGAACAGAGCAAGTGGTAGCAATATATGGTGGTAGTATGCCACAAGCTACAGCCCCTAGTAGAGATGGATATATTTTTATTGGATATACAGATGGTTTAAATGGTGGTAAGATTTATTATGGTGATGATATGACGCCCGCAGTTAGTGTGTGGGACAAGGAAGAAGATTATATACTATATGCACAGTGGGAAACGAAAGATACCGAATTGCCATTAACTCCATCACCAACCAACCCAACAACACCTACCAATTCATTTTCAGGAGATTTTGGAGAATTATTGGGGTGGAGTGTTGGAGGAGCATTTGTGCTAGCAGTGGTATTGAGTGGTATAATTATAATGTTGAAACGCAAGAAGAATGTGAGAGTAGCACAGTATGGTTATCGTAGAAGCAGTAATAGAAATGACTCATACAATAACAACCAATACAACAGTTATTATAGTCAATACAACAACACATACAACAATGACCCATATGCCAACTATAGAAACAATCAATCTCAAAACAATAATAGAAATAACAACAACAATAGTTGGTATTAATTATCATCAATAATACACGCAAAAACAAATGGATAGAAAATTTAAATTCTATCCATTTGTTGTATTTTATAGGTAGTGTATAAAAGTACATTAAGATTGTAGCTTGGATATAATGAAAATTTTGGCTCTTTGTTAAATGTTGTGGTATAGCAAATTTTAGTATAACAAAAAGAGAGTGTACAAATAGAGGCATTAAGATGGGAAAGAAGTAATATATAAATAAAAATAACCTTAAAGCGTTTGGGAGTTTTGTGGTACTTCCCCAAGAGCTTTTTTGGTTCTTTTTGGCGTCAAAAAAGAATAATGCTTGTTTTGTTGAAAGTTTGTTTTTTATTGTTAATAATCTTTCGTTGTACGGTCATCTAGTTGTACACTACTAATAAAAGTGTATTATAATTTAGTATCGCCAAATTTGTTGCAAGCATATAATAGTCTAAATAATATCAAATTTCAACTAATTTTGTAATTTAATATATTTATAATATCTTAGTCATATATGTTGAGAATACAATAAATATTGTAAATTAATTATGAATTATGTAAATATTCATGTTTGTATGACTAGATATTGACAAGATAGAGATTGTATGATTGAGTTAACAAAAGTATTTTTCTATGATATAATTTTATTATTATGAGATTAAATAATATTAAAAAAGCATGTATAGCATTGTCTATTATTCTTGTGTTGAGTTTGTCGGTAGCATTGTGTAGCGTCCTATTGACAAACAAAACATTTCAATCAATAGACAAAAGTTTAGGCGAAAGCTCTGTATTTAACCAATATCCATCTCAAAACAATTCTGGGTTTGTTGGTGATGATATTTCTTTAAGAGTGTCATTAAAAGATGGATATGATGAAGGGTTAGTTTATTGGTACAATAATGACAATGGTAATGAGATAAATTTTGAAACTGTTAAAACAGTAGGAAAAGGACTCGTATATCAAGTACCTACAGACAAAGAGATTAAAACATATTATTTTGCTATATATGTCTTCATGTCTATTGGTGATACGGCTATATTTTGGGATCAGGGTGATATAATACAAGTAGAAGTAGCACCAAAAAAAGTAGAGACTATAGTTACTCTAGACTTTAATGGTGGAAGTGGTGGCACAGGTCAAGTAGATACAATCCTTGGAGAAGCTATGCCACAAGCTACAGCACCTACTAGAGAAGGTTATATCTTTGGAGGATATACTGACAGTGTAGATGGTGGAAAGAGATATTATGATAGAGATATGAACTCAGTTAGTGTATGGGATAAAGAAGAAGATAGTAGTACACTATACGCACAATGGGAAAGAGACTTATCTGTAGAGTATGTAGTAACACTAGACTTTAACGGTGGAAGTGGTGGTACCAATCAAGTAACAGTAAAAATTGATGAAGCTATGCCACAAGCTACAGCACCTACTAGAGAAGGTTATATCTTTGGAGGATATACTGACAGTGTAGATGGTGGAAAGAGATATTATGATGACAATATGAACTCAGTGAGCTTGTGGGATAAAGATACAAGTTCTACATTATATGCACAGTGGGAATTAGAACCAATTGTAAAGTATATAGTAACATTAGACTTTAATGGTGGAAGTGGTGGCACAAGCAGAGTAGAAGTAATCATTGGAGAAGCTATGCCACAAGCTACAGCCCCTACTAGAGAAGGATATATCTTTAAAGGATATACTGACAGTGCAAATGGTGGAAAGGCTTATTATGATGAAAATATGAAATCAGCGAGCTTGTGGGATAAAGAGAAAAATTCTACACTATATGCACAGTGGGAATTAGAACCAATTGTAAAGTTTGTAGTAACGCTAGACTTTAACGGTGGAATCGGTGGTGTAAATAAAGTAGAAGCAACTTTGGGAGACAAATTGCCTACAGTCAAAGCACCTACTAAAGAAGGATATATCTTTAAAGGATACACTGACAAATTAGAAGGTGGAAAGGCTTATTATGACGAGTATATGGATTGTGTGAATGTGTGGGACAAAGATAAAGATTCTACTCTATATGCACAATGGCAAAAAAGTGAGTTGATTCTTCCACCACCTACAACTCCAGCAAATCCATCAGGTTTTGATAATTTTGGAGAGATATTTGGTTGGAGTTTGTTGGGAGTATTTGTGGCAGCATTGATAGCTAGTGGTATTTTTATTATCCTAAAGCGAAGAAACAATCCAAGCTCATCTTCATCATATTCAACACAATACGATAGTTATGGTAGTCAAAATACATTTGCTAACAATAATTACTATAGTCAATACAATAACAACCCGTATAGCCAATACGACAATCAAAATCAAAGCCAGTCTAAAAAGAAAAATAAAAAGAGCAATAGAGACAACAGCAACTATTATGACGATGGATATGGCAACTATTAATAATTATTAGAAATAATAGTTATTAACTACAAAAGAGATATCATACTAAATAAAATACTCAAGTGACTTTGACACTTGAGTATTTTATTTAGTATGATACAAATAGAGTGATTAAGATGAAAAGAAATAATATCAATAACCTAAATAAAAACAACCATAAAGCGTTAGGTGGGATTTCTCAATAGCTTTTTTGGTTCTTTTTTTGCTTCAAAAAAGAATAACTATGCTTTTGTTGATGTTTGTATCTTATTGTTAATAATCACTTGTTATACACTCTATTTTATTTTTAAGATAGACTTTTGTACAAATTTTTTTATATTACTTATTTTTGTATTATAGATTGATTGACACTACAGTGTTTTTATGATACACTACGAGTACAAGTGGATTATCCCACCAAATGATTTGTGTTGTTTGGTTTACGCATTTTATAATAGATTTATTTCAACTATTGCATTATTGGTATAGTTGTATTGCTATTGCGTCGGGAGTTTTTGCTTGGCGTGATAGTTTTTATTTTAGTATAAGTCAATTTGTAGCTTTCAACAAATAGTGTAGTTGCAAGGGGGAATTAGTTATTAAAGGTCAAAGAGTAGAATTAAACTTTAGAATTAGAGATCCACAAGTTAGAGTATTGGATGAAAATGGTGACCAACTTGGTGTAATGTCAGGACAAGATGCCAATAGACTTGCTCAAAGCAAGGGATTGGATTTGGTAAAAATCAATGCTACTACAAAGCCACCTGTGTGCAAAATTATGGACTATGGCAAGTTCAAGTTTGATGCAGTTAAGCGTGAAAAGGAATTGAGAAAGACCCAAAAAAGTAGTGAGCTTAGGGAAATGAGATTGTCTATGAATATAGACAAGCATGATCTAGAAACAAAAGCTAGACAAACCGTCAAGCTTTTGCAAGCTGGGGACAAGGTTAAAGTTAGTATTAGAATGAAGGGGCGTGAGCAAGCTCATTCTAAATTGGGTGTAGGAGTAATGGACGACTTTTTTGCTATGTGTGAAGAAGTGAGTGAAGTAGATGTCAAACCTCATACAGAGGGACGAAATATCTTTATGATGCTTAAGCCCAAAAAAATAGAAAAGCCAACAAAAGGTGGTGGAAAAAGTTCGCAACCTAAAGTTCAAAAAGTTCAAGATACAACCAACAATAGTAGTCAAAATTTGGGAGCTAAACTAAAATCAGTAGTAAATCAAGAAGAATCAAATAAAGATAAAGAACAAATAAAAGCAGATGCACAGTCACAACAATAAAAGACAATGGAGGGCAATATGCCAAAGTTTAAGAGTAATAGCGGAGCTAAAAAAAGATTTAGGGCAAGCGCTAGCGGAAAAGTAAAGTATCGCAAAATGAATAGAGCTCATATTTTGACAAAAAGAGAAAAGAAACGCAAGGTAGGTTTGAGAACAGATGGATATTTATCTAACAAAAAGGAAGCAGCTACAGTGCGTATAATGATACAAAAAAGGCACTAATCAATTGATTTGTATTGTATACAAGAGTTTGGGTTTTAAAACATTGATTGAGATTGTTTTTTTGGACAAATTTTATTATAGTTTTGTCCTATTAATATTTGAGGTTTAAATAAAATGAGAATAAAAAGAGCGGTAAACGCAGTTAAAAAAAGAAGAAAAATATTGAGATTGGCTAAGGGCTATTGGGGGCTAAAATCCAAGACTTATCGCATAGCTAGAGAAGCTGTGATGAAGTCTCAAATGTATTCATATATTGGTAGACGACACAAAAAGAGAGAGTTTAGGCAATTGTGGATAGCTCGTATCAATGCGGCAGCTAGACAAAATGGTTTGTCATATAGCAAGCTTATTCATGGTCTCAAGACTGCCAATGTGCAGTTGGATCGAAAAGTATTGGCAGATATAGCTGTTAGTGATCCACAAGGTTTTGCCGCTCTTGCTGAACAAGCTAAGGCTTCTTTGAATTAATAATGCAAATAATAAATAATAAAAATGATTACATCAAAAATCTAATAAAATTGCAAAACAAAAAACACCGAGATATTTGCGGTGTTTTTGTTGTAGAAGGGAAAATTGCAATTGTAGAAGCGTTGGCTAGTGGTTTGATATTGCAAAGTGTTTTGACTAATGAGAGTTTTTATAAATCTAATACAGGATTCTTACAAAAATTGATAGATATTGGTATCCCATGTAGAGTAGTTGTAGATAGTATATTTGAGCAAGTTAGTGATGTGATTACTACTCAAGGGGTACTAGCAGTAGTACAAAAACCTGTTTGGAGTACAGTTGATGATGTCAAAAATTTATCTAATACAAACACAAATTGTTTGTATTTAGATAGGATTAGAGACCCAGGAAATATGGGGACTATATTGCGTACAGCAGTAGCTACAGGGTTTGGTTTGGTTTTTGTAGATAATTGTGTAGATGTGTTTTCTCAAAAAGTAATTAGGAGTGCGGCGTCAGCCCTATACTTTTTAGACATTATATTTTGCAATAATATTGATGTACTAAAGCCATATTACAAGACAATTGCAACAACTCCTAAGGGACAAGATATATACAAAATGCAATTGGATAAAGGACATAATAAATGTCTAATAATTGGAAATGAAGCAAATGGTATTAGACAAGATATTCTATTCAAGTCTGATATTGTAGTTTGTTTACCAATGCACAATATTGAGTCGCTTAATGCTAGTGTAGCAGCAGGTGTGTTGATGTATCATTTGGCATTTTCTTAAATGACAGATCAATATTGTTTTTACATTACTTTTTAATATCTTACAAAACTTGTCAAATTTATTATACAAATACATGTTATAATGTATAAATAATGAATAAAATATGTACAAACAATGTATTAAAAATTTCTAAAACTTGTGATAGCTTTAATATCAATCCTTTTTTGTTGAGTTTGTTTATTGGTTTGATGGCATTTGTTTTGTGTTTTGGTCAAGTATATGATGTTTTTCCATTTGGCTTAGGATTTTTGTTGTGGTCAATTAAGAAAAAACATTGCATATTAGTATCCATAGGATATGTATATGGAATTTTTTGTACAAGTTTTTCTTGTACAGTACAAGTTGTTGCTTTATTGAATGCATTGATAGTTGTTGTATGCAATAAGAAAGATAATAATTTTTTAATATATATATCTAGTTTGTTTGTAGTATTTTCAACATTATTTGCCGCTTATATAGATTATGCTACAGTTGTACAGTTGATTTTGTTGAGTATACTTATATTCTTTGTTTGGTATTGTTTTGACAATGTTATAAAATATATCAACTTAAATTTTGAATTGGTATTACATAAGAAATTTGAAGCTTTGTTTTGTATAATTGCTTTAGCAATAAGTTGTTTGAATATGGGATATGGTTTGTATTGGGTGTTTTCTGTCCCAATATTGATGTGCTTGAGAAAGAAGTTGGTTGGTTTAAGTTGGTTGGTTGGTTGGTTTTTTGGTATTATTACTACAATATACACAGAAGATTTTGAGTTTATTTTTTTGATATCAGTCATAGTTGTAGTATCATATTCAATTAAAGATTGTATTTTAAAGGGATTGGCAGTATTGATTGGTGTGTTGGTTGTTGATTTTTGTTTTGTATTGAATTTTGATAGTGCAAATTGGATTGGTTTGATTGTAGGTATTGTACTATTTTGGTTAATTAACAAAAAATTTGCAAATATATCAATAGATATATTGCACAGTAGTAGTATTGTTGAGCCAAAATACAAGTTGGAGTATAGTATAGCTTCTTCGTCTAAACAGTCAATTTCGGGTGATTCTTATCTTGCTTGCTATATGAGTGATGGACAGGTAGGTTTGTATCTAAGTGATGGTGTAGGTAGTGGCAAATATGCTCGTAATTGTAGTACAAATACTATACGATTGATTCATGACTTTAAAACTTATAAAATACCAACTTCAAAAGCATTGGAGTATGCCAATCAAATATTGTACAAAGATGTAGAACAATATGCTACTCTAGATACAGCATTTGTCAATCTTAATACGGGTTGGTTAGAATTGTCCAAGAGTGGTAGTGTATCTAGTTTTGTATTTAGAGATAAAAAAATTATTGAGTTTGTCAGTTCAAATTTGCCTATTGGTATAGTGAGCGAGTATAATGCACAAGTATCCAAATTTCAATTGCAACAAGGGGATATGTTGTTGTTGGCTAGTGATGGAATAACGCAAAATATATCACAATTACAAATAAAAGATATTTTGCTACAACACAGTCAATCATTGGATAATTGCAGTAGAGCAATTGTGCAGAAAGTTGTAGATAACTTGACAGTTAATGATGACATGACAGTTCTAATAGTAAGGTTGGCAAAAGCATAGTGTAAAGCATAAATTGATTATTGATATAGTACAACCATTTCAATGATTTACTATATCAATATGTTCCATTTTACTATTGATGCCAAATAAAAAACAATATAAATTGGTAAATGGAAAAGTATATTAAATGAAAAAATGGATAACGGAAAATATAAAAGAGACTGATATAGTTTTTATTAAAAACAATGGGTTGTTATGCTTTAATACAGTTTTTTTGATTGGACATGGTATATTTACTTTGATATCTTATAAGCTTTTTATCAATGGTGTATGGGTACAAGATGATCCAACAAAACAATATGCTCACAATTTTGCTTGGCTTTGGCTAATATTATGTGGTATTTTGAGTATTTTTTGGTTGATAGGATTTTTTACTGCTTGTATATGTAGATTTAAAAAACGACGGATATCTCATGTGATTGCATATGTATTTTGGGTGGTATTTATTGTTTGTTATGCTATAATTATTTTCTTTTATTGTAGTGACTATCCCGATATAGAAGTATTTTATTTAAATCAACTTTTTTTCCTTTTAGGTATAATATTTGTATTATTACTATTTCCTGCTATAGTAGTATCTTCAATAATATTTTTTAGAAAAATTAAAAACATAGTCAAATAAATTTAAATACTTGTTTTTTGTAGAGTTGGTATTGCCAACTCTACTTTTAAATTTTATTGATATTGAATTTTAGTTGTATTTCAAATATATTTTGCTACAGCACAATCAATCATTAGATAATTACATTAGATAATTACAGTGAGTAATTGTGCAGTTTGTATTGATTTTTTATGATAAATTATATATAATCATATTATGGATAATAAATGGAACAGTATTGAAAGGAAAAAACAACACTTATATTATTCAAAAACCAATAGGATAGGGTGGCTCTGCAAGAGTTTTTGAAGCCAAGAATAAAGATGATGATTTAGTAGCAATAAAAATACTAATAATAGACAAAAATACACCAACAAATAAAATAAAAAGATTAAAAAATGAAATGAATTTTTTGTTTAAAGAAAAACATAAAAATATAGTAGATGTGATAGATTTTGGAAAAAAATATAATAAATGTTTTTATGTTATGAATAAGTACAACAAAACACTCAGAGATTTAATAAATAATGGTATAAGTGACAAAAATATATTGAAGTATTTTTTGCAAATTTGTTGTGGTTTAAAATTTGTGCATGAACGCAACAGTATCCATAGAGATTTAAAACCCGAAAATATTTTGTATGATGAAGAACTTGATAAGGTAGCTATAGCAGATTTTGGAATTGCACATTTTGATGAAGATGATAAGTACACTCTAGTTGATACAAAAAAGCAAGATCGTTTGGCAAATTTCAAATATCACGCTCCAGAACAAAGTGGTGGAGAAATTTGTGATAAACCTACTACAGATATTTTTGCTTTGGGTAAAATTCTAAATGAAATGTTTACAAATAAGGTTATAGAAGGGACAAACCCAAAACAAATTAAAGATGTATGTAGTAAGTATGGTTGTTTAGATGAGTTGGTTGATAAAATGAGACAACAAGATATTTATAAAAGATGTCAATCAATAGATGAAGTTCAGTTATTATTTGTCTGTGCTTTGGGAGAAAAAGTTTGTGAGTTGGATTTTCTTCGTGAATTAGAAATTGATTGTATTGCTGAGTTTGTAAGGCTAAGTGGAATAGAATTGGAAAGTTTTAAGAATGATATGATTAAGAAGCCTATTTTCTTAAGACTAATGTATAATGACAGCAATACTTTTGTTTTTATGTCTTTTATCAAACGGGTAATGGACGACTATTTATGTAGATATGGAAATGGATCGTTTTTAGCGGTTAGATATGTTTTGGAATTGATAGTTTATATTTTGAAAGATGAATATTTTGATAAGAGAAATAAATCTTATATTATATTTATTAGTGAAGAATTTAATAATATATCATGGGGTATTGATGATAACAAGCCAATTGGTAAAGCTTGGCAAGCAACTGATTTTTGGAAAGAAAATAAAGAAGATATTCCTACTAAAAACTTGTGTTTAATTTATGAGATTAGCAAAATATTAAAATTTACATCTTTAGAAAAGATGTTGTTAGATACTATTGGAGCTAATAAATTGGGACAAAAAGTAAATTAAAACTAATTGTAATAATTTAAATATAAATAACCTATAAATGGAAATTTCTAATTATAAAAGTTGTTTGACATTTATATGATTAAATAGTATAATGTACTTAGCTAATGAAAGAAGAATTGCAAAGACAATTGAAAACTTATCCTAAGCAACACATGACATGGCAAGAGTTTGATGCTCATGTAAATACTATTATCAAGGCTATGGATAAAGTCAACTATAGACCGGACTATATATATGGGATTCCAAGAGGGGGATTGCCATTGAGTGTTACGCTATCTAATCGCTTAGGTGTCCCTATGATACTAGATGATGGTATTATGCTAGCTAAGGATAATAAACATATTTTGGCATGTGATGACTTGTCTGATACAGGTGAGACATTTTCTAATATGTATAATCAGTATGCTACCAAGTCATGTAGTTCGTATTTTAAGACTGCCGCTTTGATGTATAGGATAGGGACTGCACTTATACCTGATTTTTATTCAGTTTATTTGTCTGCTAATATGGAAAGTCCTGATTATAGGTGGATACATTTTCCATGGGAATAATCAAAATATAATGTTTTTGTTGTATAATCTATTGTCATTATAGAGTTTATTTGTTGAGTATGTCAAATTTTAGTATAGAGAGTATTTCGTGGGGGGAGTATGATAGGTGTTGTAGTATTATTGTATCTCAAATTATAGAAAAAGGTTGCAAGATAGATTATATTTGTGGTGTGCCAAGAGGTGGATTGATGCTTGCCGTAGTTTTGTCTAATAGGTTAGGTATACCAATGGTGTATCGGGATACTGTTGCGTTGGCAAGACAAGGTAAGACAGTTTTGTTGACAGAAGATGTGGTAAAATCCGGCACTACTCTCAAGTTTTTTTTCAATCATTATTGTAGTAAGGGTGTAATTAACAATATTAAGTTTGCATCTCTTTTTTGTTTTTGTGATAGTGAGATTGTTCCTGACTTTTTTGCTCACTTGCAACCTAGTGATATATCAACTAGTTGGTTTGTATTTCCGTGGGATAATGATAAAGAATATTTGTTAAAAATACCAAATGCCCAAAAGTATTACTATGAATTGTTGAACATTATACAAAATCAAAATCTTATAGAATGTCCAAAATGTAGTGATACAATTAGTCAAATTAAAAAAGGGAAAACAAATTCTGGAAGTCAGAGATTTCATTGCAAATTTTGTAATATTAGGTATACACCTATCAAAAAGGGATATGACGAAGATACCAAAAGGGCAGCAGTACTAGCATATGTTTCGGGGTATTCGGCATCTAAAGTTAGTAGCATGTTAGGTTTGGACAAAGATACAGTGTTGTCATGGGTTGAGACAATTGCAGGTAAGGAAAATATAAGGACTAATAGAGTTTGTATAAATTAAGTAATGATGTGGTGTATTGGTTTGTAGTAGTATATAATCAAAAGTATAAATTTTGAAGGGAGCAATATGATAATAGAAAATGATGTAAAGTTGGATTTTAGCGATGTATTGTTAAAGCCAAAGCGTTCTACATTAGTTAGTCGTAAGGACTTTGTATTGTCTAGAGTTTTTAAGACTAAGTGGTCTCAAAGAACTTTTGAATGTGTACCTATTATTGCTGCAAATATGGCAACAGGTACATTTAAAATGGCTAATGTTTTTTCCAAATATAATATGTTGGTTGCCATCAACAAATTCTATTCTATCAACGAATGGATAGCTCAAGATGCTACTACTATAGCTAATTGTATATATACTATAGGCATGTCTGATTTAGAGTATGAGAGATATTTGCAAGTACTAGATGTGCTGTTTGCATTGGGAAAAATAAAATCCAAACAAGACTTGCATCTTTGCATAGATATAGCAAACGGTTATACAAAACGCTATTCTGATTTTGTCAAAAAAATACGAGATGCCAATCCTAGTACAGTGATAATCGCAGGAAATGTATGTACGGCAGAATTGGTGCAAGAACTAATTTTGGCAGGTGCAGATTTTGTCAAGGTTGGTATTGGACCTGGATCTGCTTGTACTACTAGACAAAAGACAGGAGTGGGATACCCACAATTATCTGCTTGTATAGAGTGTGGTGATGCAGCACATGGATTGGATGCTGGTATAGTATTGGATGGTGGGATGAGAAGTCCAGGTGATATTGCTAAGGCTTTTGCTGCTAATGCTGATTTTGTAATGCTAGGTGGAATGTTGTCAGGTACAGATGAGACAGATGGTGATATAGAAGAACGAATAGTGCAGACCAATATTATCAAACGCTCACATGATGGACAAATAATTGGTTTGCAAGAAGAAATTCAAAAACATAAAATTTGGTACGGAATGTCTAGCGAATATGCACAACAAAAGTACATGATGGGTATGAAAGACTATAGAACTAGTGAGGGTAGACGAGAAGAAGTTCCTTATGTTGGACCAGTTCAACCTATAGTTGATGATATTTTGGGTGGACTTAGAAGTGCAGGCACATATATAGGGGCAACGGGAATAAAACAATTTGGTAAGTGTGCAACATTTTTGCGCGTTATGAGACAACATGATAGATTTTAAATAATAAATATTGTATCATACTTAATGAAGTATTTTTGTCAACATGTGTTATATTTTAAATCTCAACCTATTATTTAAGTTACTGTTATTATATAGCTAACTAATTCATATAATGACATATGCGATTAAAGGTATCTCCTCTAGTATTTATAATGGGTTTTGTCATGTTTGTATTGGGACTAGGAGTTGAGTTCGTTGCTTTTATGTTGGTAATAATTGTGCATGAGTTTAGTCATGCACATGTTGCCGAACGCTTGGGTTATCAATTGCATATACTCAAATTGATGCCTTATGGGGCTAGCCTTACTGGAAATTTTGAAACAATAAAGTGTAGAGATGAAATAAAAATAGCAATAGCAGGACCAGCTATCAATCTTATATTAGCTATTTGCATTGCTTCAATTTGGTGGTTTTTTATTTCTACATATGAGTATAGCGAGATATTGTTGTATGCTAACTTAGGTTTGTTTTTGCTTAATTTGTTGCCAATTTATCCTTTTGATGGCGGAAGAATTTTGCTTGCAATATTAGCACAAAAATATTCTAGAGCTAGAGCTTTTAGGGTATTTAGATGGATTGGAATTGTATTTTCAATCTTTGCATTAATTTTTTCGGGGTTTGCAATTTATTATGGAGCTAATTTGAGTATTGGTATTATTGCAGGTTTTATATTTTTTTCAAGTATTTTCCCTGAAAATTTTAATAGATATCATAGATTGTATTCTATGGCATATCGTATACAAAAAATTGAAATGGGTGTTCAACTTAAAGAAATAGTTGTATCTTGCGATACAACTTTGATTAAAGTATTTAGAATGCTACATAGCAATTATTATCATCGCTTTAGTGTAGTGAAAAATGGTCAAATTATAGGTTTTATTTGGGAGCATCAGTTGGAAGATATAGCAGTTGACAAAGGCGTAGAAATAGATATGGGACAAGCTGTAAATATAAATAAAGGTAATTTATGATTGACTATATAATTGTAGGAGCAGGATTGTTTGGGTCTGTATTTGCTCAACAAGCAACCGCACATGGTAAAAAATGCCTTGTAATAGACAAAAGAACACATATAGCAGGAAATATATATACTAAAATAGATAATAATACAGGTATCCTTAAACATGTGTATGGTCCTCACATATTTCATACTAGTGACGAAATTGTATGGAATTATGTAAATAACTATGCCAAATTTAGTTTATTTATCAATAGTCCAATTGCTATATATAAGAGTGAGATTTACAATCTTCCTTTTAATATGAATACATTTAATAAGCTTTGGGGTGTAGTGACGCCATATGAAGCTAAGGAATATATTAAGCGAAATACTGTAGATTTTTCTACCAAACGCCCAAAAAATCTAGAAGAACAAGCAATTGCATTGGTGGGAATGGAATTGTATACTAAGCTAATAAAGGGTTATACTGAGAAACAATGGGGCAAACCTTGTAATAGTCTACCAGCGTCTATTATCAATAGATTGCCTTTGAGATTTAATTATGACAATAATTATTTTTGTGATACATATCAAGGAATTCCAAAAGATGGTTATACAAAAATGATACAAAACATGTTGACTGGAATACCTGTAGAGCTAGAAACAAATTATTTAGAGTTTGCAAAACATCATTCTAAATTGGTAAAGAATGCAAAAAAGATAATATATACAGGTAAATTAGATGAGTATTTTAATTATTGTTATGGAAAACTTGATTATCGTAGTTTGAAATTTGAAGACAAAGTATTGGACATGGACAACTATCAGGGTGTTGCCGTAGTCAATTTTACTGAGAAGAATATTAAGCAAACTAGAATAATTGAACATAGACACTTTGATAGTAAATTTCATTCATCTATAGATAAAACTTTGATTTCTTATGAATATCCTGAAGAATATAGAGATGAGAATAGTGAATATCCCAATGATCCATATTATCCTGTAAATGATAAATCCAATAATTGCATTGCTGAGCAATATAAAATGTTGAGAAAAAATGTTTCTCCAAATGTTATATTTGGAGGTAGGCTTGCCGAATACAAGTACTATGACATGGACAAGGTTATAGTTAGTGCAATTAGAGCTGTCAAGATGGAGTTTGGTACACTTAAATAAAGTATATTCTTAATCATTTAGTATTCTTTTTGTGTGTTGTTTGTATTAAGTGTTCTAATACTTTTTTGTAATTCCAATATTGTAGTCTTGTTGGAGATGGTGGATTGTATACAGAAAATTTTCCAAGTATTTTGTTATTTGTATCCACATATTTGTGTGCTTGCTCTACGCATATACCACAGTCTAGTTGTCCTTTGTCTATTAATTTATTTATTATATTGCCACTTGATGCAAAATTGGGTGGCGATTTTTTTTGGTATAAATTTGTTAGCAACTGTCTTGCAATAAGTGTGGGAAGTGTTCCTCCTGTAATACTATTTGGCATTTTTTGTCCACCAACCCACACTCCCAAACTATGCTGGCTAGTATATGCAATACAATATGCATCTGTATTCCCACTTTCATTACCTACAGTTCCAGTCTTTGCTGCTACTTGATAACCTAATCCATTTAGCTTTTTTGCTGTTCCTAAAGTTACTGTTCTCATAAGCATATTTGTCATCAATTCTGCTGTATCATGTCTCATAGTGCTATACCTATACGATGGTGTAGGTAGTACATTATTGTTTGTCATTTGAATTTTTTCTGTTATATTAGGGCGTTTATAAACACCTAAGTTGGCAAAGCATGAGTATGCATTGGTAAGATTGGGTAAATCTATACCTTGTTGCATAGCACCTAATGCCAATGGAAGTCCATCATCTAATTGGTCAAACTCAATCCCTAAGTTGCTTGCAAAAGCTTTTGATTGAGATATTCCAGTTTGTTGCAATACTTTTACAGCAGGTACATTCAGTGAAAGTGCCAAAGAATCTTGTATATTAGTCCAGCCCATGTATTGCTCTTTAAAATTCTTTGGATTAAATTTTCCATCAAAAACAGTCCTTTGATCTAAAATTGGACTGAGTGGAGCATTTAGATTGTATTGCAAAGATGGAGCATATACTAGCAACGGTTTTAGAGTGCTACCAGGTTGTCTTTTTGTAGTATATAGGTTGTAGTTTTGTGTACTTAAAGCTCCTATTATATTGTTGTTAAAGTTGTCTATTAGTATGCAAGATATATCTATATTGTTGGTTTTGTGACTTTTTATTGTATCATATGCTGATTGGCAAAATTCTTTATCAATATTGGTATATACTGTGATATCTTTATTTAAAGCTTGTCTATCTTGTAGTTCTTGACCAATCATTGTTGACAAAGCACTTAAATAATCATTGTTTTGTACTAGTGAAATTTCTCTAGATGATATAGCATCAAATTGCTCACTTGTTATTTTTCCATACTTCAACATTTGTGATAGTACTAGATTGCGTCTTTTTATTGAGTTTTTATAGTTGGTATATGGACTGTAAAGGATAGGGCTATTGATAATACCTGCCAAAGTAGCACTCTCAGAAATATCCAAATCCTGTACTTTTTTTCCAAACATTTCTTTTGCAGCTGTACCCAAACCATAAATATTTTTTCCAAAATATAGTATGTTAAAGTATTGTTCTAGTATATCATTTTTTGAATAATTTCTTTCTATTTCTCTAGCTATTCGTATTTCGTTTATTTTTCTTGATATCTTTTTTTCTGGACTTAGTTGAGTGTTTTTAACTAATTGCTGAGTGATAGTAGAAGCACCTTCTTTGTATTTAAAACTTATGATATTTTTAGCTATGGATTTGGCAATTCGTTTTAAATCAAATCCATTGTGTTCAAAATATCTATGGTCTTCTATAGATGTAAATGCATCTATAGTGTGTTGAGAAACTTCATTTATTCCAATACAAATTTTACCAGTTGGGTAAATATCTAACGGAGTATTGTCTGCTCCTAATACTGTTATTTGATGATTTGGTACAAATATTGAGTTATCCATATTTTTAAGACTAAAAAATTTAAAGTTGGGTTCTATTACTATAAATCCAATTGCAATCATAAGTATGCATATAATTGTAGTTATCTGTAGCAACTTTAATATAATTAGTTTTAAATTTTGTACTTTTGTTTGCATATATTTAGTATGTTTAAACTCATATATTAGTATAAGATTGTCTTTAATATTTTTATAAAAATTGTCGTTTTTAAGGCACACGAGAAATTGGTGTGAAATCGGTGTAAATATTAGTGAATTGTGAATAAGATAATTGTAAATTTAAACAAGTAATAACAATATTAGGTAGGATTAGGTATATAGCCGAACTAAAAAGTAGCAATAATATCATAATACAACATGGACAGTGCTAGTTATGAACGCCTATGCAGGGTAGTGCTAGTGATATTATCAAATTGGCTATGTTAAAGGAGCATAGTGCAATTAGGGACTATGATGCACATTCTTATACATCAAATACATGATGAGTTGATTGTAGAATGTAGAGATGACCAAACAAATCAAGTTGCAGAAATATTAAAACAAAATATGAATACTGCAATAGAGTTGTCTATACCTTTAGAGTAGGAACAAAAATTAAAAAGGTGTGGGAATAAGGATATTCAATAATTTGATTTTTATTATGTGCCTATCAAATTGAGAAGTGGACTAATTAGATGATATATGATAAAATAATTGAATGGAACGAGAATGCCCTAGATGTAAGAGTAAAGAACAACAAATGAATAATGGACACCACC
>WRGC01000002.1 GCA_009787385.1 Bacillota bacterium | reverse complement strand
CGATAGTCACTTGAGTAGAGTAAGGGGATATGCTAAGTGGATAGCATTGATAGCCTTGGGGTTAAGTTTGTTGATAGTGACAAGCTTTGGGTTGCAAACTGTAGGTAAGACCAATGAGACGGTACAACAGTTGAGTATAGTAGAATCAAGACAGAGTGCAATTGTAGAAGAGTACAATCAAAGTATTGAAGACTTCAAAAATGCTATATTGGATTTGCACAATGATGGCATACTTGGGAGTGTAGAAGAATATGAGATATTGTCAGAGCAAATTGTAGAGAAGGCAAGAGCTGTTGTACAATCAATGAATGCAATGGCAGAATTGGTTGAGACATATTCAAATGGTGACCAAACAATCAAGCCTCGTGATTTTGGGATTTGGTACATGTCAAATTTTGATATTTGGACTCTTATTACGGGTTTGGGTGCACCAACGGCTGCAATGACAGGGCAAACGGCGGGAGCTTGGGTTATGTCAAATGCTAGTTATATTATTAGTTGTATTTCTAGTGCATTTTCATTTTTGATTGGTATTCCGGTTGTTGGTTGGGCAATTCTAGCATGGATAATAGCAGAAGCAACGGCTCTTATATTGTCTTTAGCCGAAGCATTGATAAGTGGACGAGGTGTACAATTTGATGCCGTGACAGGATGGTTTAATATCCCATATGCTGTCCATATTTATACAAGATAATATGAAAAGATTTTTTAAAATTTGGTTTGGTGCTAGTGCTTTGTTTTATATTTTTATAATTGCCTTAGTTTTTGTTGGTGGATTTACTAAAGTACCAGCTACAAGTGAAGAAATACGAGTTTCTGCTGTTAAAGCTTTTTTTGGATTTTTTTGGATTCCAATATCGTTAGTGATTTCTATAATAGAGTATAGCCCACGAAACAAAAAATATTTGGATAATAATACTGAATTGTTTTATTGGCAGTTTTTTTTCAAACTCTTTTTGTATATTTTTGGATTTTGGTTTGGTGTTATGTTTGGTGACTATCTATGGTTTTTTATATTATTGCCTATTTGTTTGTTGTTAGAAGTTGTTATCCATATTAAAGTATATAGAGATATCAAACGAAATGGGTTGGAATATTTTTTGATTTCAATTCATGATATAAGAAAAACCAAAGGATTGTTTAAACAAACTCTAAAAGAACATAAGATAAAAATGGTTGCAGTTGCACTTACAATAATTTGTTTAGTTTTGATAAACAATATATGGGGTGATTGGATGAGAGATATGGAGCAATACAATCAAGCTCCTTCTTATATATTTAGTAAAGGTTTGATTGCAACAATGGCTCTTATTGGTTTTATGATAGATAGAATTGACATGTTTTTTAGAAAAAAGAGAAAGTCTAGTATTCAAAATTAATATAATTGTAAAATAATATCATTTATTGTTTAAATTGTAAATAGGGATAATAATTACAAATGCTTGGTGGTTGCCTGACTATACTCTTAATGTATAATAAAATTTATCATGAAATATAAAAAATATCAAATAATAAGTCTTTTGTGTTGTATTATATTTCTTATTGCTCAACCTATTGTTAGAGCAAATATGGAGCTTAGTTTTGTTCATCCTATTAGTATAATATTATTTACTTTGACTATAATGAGTTTTGTGATTTTTATGTGGTTTACAACTCAAAGAAAATATCCAGACAGGTTTAGTCAAAAACAGGTGATTGTAGGAGTATTGTCTACTGTTATGACTTGTGCGATAGTTGCAATTGTATTGATAGTTGTATGGCAATATATACTTTAAATTTAAAATATATATTGAGAAAAACTTTAAGAAGCTAGGTATATACCTAGCTTCTTTGGTTGTAGTAGCAATAATATCGTAGCTAATCATATACAAGAGTGTACAACTAGCTATTATTAACAATATGGTACAAACAATCAGCAAAATCAATATTATTCTTTTTGACGCCAAAAAAGAATCAAAAAAGTTATTGTGGTGTTGCGGAATATCACGACCGCTTTAAGGTTGATTCTTTCTATCTTAATAATTCTATTTGTACACTCATTTGTATACAATGTATATAAAAATAAGAGTAAAACATTGACAAAAATATCTAAAGATAGTATATTGAAGATATGAATAATATAGATGATGGTATTGAAATTGTTAAACAAAACAAAAAAAATTCTACAGATTATTTGACTTATATGTATAATATTGATAGGATTCTTTCAATAATTTTTTCGTTGGTTGTAGTTGTTTATATTTTTGCAAGACTTGTTAATAGAGATGTATTTGATAGTAGCGATATAGTACATATATCCATTTTTCTTTTGATGGTAATATTGAATGTGGGTGGTATGGTGATATTCAATAACAAAAAAATAAAAATAATGAAAGAGAGTGTAGATAAAGAATATCAATACTTAAAACAAAAATATGAAGAGTTAGAAGAGAAGTTGAAAAGATTGGATAATATTAATTGATAATAAAAATATTGTATAGTCAAGTTGCATCGAATTATACCAAGCAATATCCCCATCACATAATTTATGTGATGGGGATATTGTTTTAAAGTGTAAGTTATTCATAAATAGCGTACTTGTGAGAATTGAATAAAAAATTGAATATAAGTCCACTCAATGGTATATTGGTTGCAAGAATTATGGGGAGGATTGTACTGACTGCAAAGTCATTAAAGGTATTGGTTGACATTCCAAAAGCCATATTGACTAGAATAGTTATTGCAGATAGTTGAACAAATATTGCTATCCTATATATCATTGAGAGTTTGAAAGTGCCTGTATATCTTTTTTGTCTATTGGGTTGATTGTGCTTTGATATTGCGGCATATACAGGCAAAGCTCCGCCCATTATCAAAGCACCTATATAGTACAATACAGCGTTGTTTTGAGTGCTACTCATACTTAGGTTGACTATTGCAAATGTCAAAGCAACTTCTATCAATATTATTAAAAATAGTAATGAAAAGTGTCGCTCCATCAACTTGTTTTTGAAAAAATAATTTTTGTATTTATATTCTTTGACTTGAAGTTGATTGTGGGGGCGTACGGATATGCCCTTATCTAATTGTTGAACACTTTGAAGCAAGTTGCTATATTTTTTTTGATTGTTTTGTTGCTCTAATTGCAATTTGGTTGCAACATCTATAGCTTTTGACAAATTGCTTTCTTGCGTATTTGTTGTGTGTAGGGGAGTGTTGAAGTCATCTAGAGTTTGCTCTTTCCATACTTGATTGTTGGGAATAGGGGTATCATTACTGTCTACAAATGTGTAATTTGATGTGTCGCTATTTGTGGTATTGGTAGAATAATATTCTTGAGTTTGATACGAATTTATGTTTTGTATTCTATCTTGCACTGTTGATTGAATATCATACTCAGGTTCTACAATCAATTCACGCAACCACTCTTGATATTTGCGGTCTACAATATCACTAGTTTCTTCTAGTGGTTTGTTTGGGTCTAGTTTGTATTCAAACTGTGGGGCATTGCCTGATTGATATTGGTCGGCAATTTCTGTATGTACCATACTGTGTTTGAGTACGGTATCTACTAATTGTTCGGCATTTATGGAGTCTTCATGTTGTGTTTGAGTGTCAATTGATTGAGTTTGGGTGATTGCAATATTCTCTATATCTTGTAGTATTGCTTGTATGTTTAATGGAATTGAATTCGCATCTACTATTGATGGTTCAACAATATCTTGTATATCTGTATCAACCTGCCTGCTATATATACTTTCGTTGGTTTGATTTAAGTCTTGTTGAGATTGTTGAATATTTTCAATTGTTGGGTATATGTCATTTGGATTAGTATCAAACTTTTGTTGAACATGGTCAGTTGTTGGTGTATTTACAAATTCTTTTTGAATTGAGTTGTTGATTTCATTTCTAATAAACAAGTCGTTGTTTGTATTATTGTCAATGTCAACAGTATTAGAATTAGCAATATAAGAAGCATATTGCAATTCTTGCATTTTTTGAGTTTGTGTGTTGTCTATAGGGTTGATATTGTGTGCCGTCAGGTAGTCTATTGGTTGGCGTGGTTTGGATATTGTGTGTCGGCGAGCTTTGGGTGGAGCGGGAGCTAGAGGTGGGATTAATTCTAAGTCCAACTTTTGAGAGCTAAGAAGCTTGTCAGCTATAGACCTAGAATATTCATACTCTATAACTTGTCTTGTGTATGTTTGTTTGCCAGTTTCTGTAATTGAGTATAGTTTGCGTTCCTTTTTGGATTTTCCTATTGGTGCATCTAGATATGATTTGACTTGTCCCTCTTTTTCTAGTTTTTGCAAAACACTATTGAGAGATTGTACTTTGAGCTTGAATTGCCCTGACGAACGCTGTTCAAGCTCTTTTGCTATGTCCTGACTCTCTTTGTCACCTTCATTGAGTGATTTGAGTACAACTGCATTTACACTCTCCTTTAAGAGAGAATTTTGTATACTAGATGCCATTATAAATTATATTATAGTATATTTTTACAGTATTGTCAAATTATTTTGTTTGTTTGCTTACAAATTATAGAAATAGAGTATACAACTAGCAGTTATTAACAATAAGATAAAAACAATCAACAAAACCATCGTTATTCTTTTTTGACGCCAAAAAAGAACCAAAAAAGCATTGGGGGCGAATCAACCCAAACCCATGAACGCTTTAAGGTTGATTTTTATTTGTGTGTTTCTTCTTTTCATCATTTGTACTATCTATAGCAAATTGATATTGTGTAGTAAATGTAGTTCTAACTTACAAAAAAACAACATATACATGCTTGTACAGTTTTTAAATAAGGAGTAATTATATGACTACACAGTCAAGTGTAAGAGATAGTAGCAGTAGTATAATTGGAGTACTAAGAGGGGTGCTATTTGCATTGGTTGTTGCTTTGGCATTGGTATTGGGGTTTGGTCTTTTGGTTTGGTTTTTTGAAGTTTCTACTGATATGGCTGCAATTATCAATCAAGTAATAAAGGGTGTTAGTATTTTTGTTGGGTGTTTAATTGGAATTAGGGGGACTAGCAATGGTTGGGTTAAGGGATTTTTTGTTGGAGTATTGTTTATTATTGTGGCATTTTTGTTGTTTTCGGCATTAGACCAAACTTTTGAAGTTGGTATGAATCTAGTCAATGATATTGCATTAGGTGGTGTCTTTGGATTGGCTAGTGGTGTGATATGTGCAAATATGGGTAGAAAGTAGTATGCTTAATCATACAAATAGTAGTATTTACAATATATTCTTATGCATAAATCTTGAAAAGGATATAAAATAACATTGAATATAATAGATAGTTGAATTGATTTTACATAAGAAATACTTGTCCTTTTTTGATAAAACAAATCAACTTTGTGTAGTCATCAACATATAGTAGTATAAAAGGGATAGTCTATTAGTTAGTTGCAATACAACAACTTGCTTTAGATTGTTGTATGCTAGTATCCAAAACAAATGGTGTGCTAGTTGTCAATAGACTTTTTATCACTATTAGTTTTGGGGGCTTGATATGATATTTGAGAGTTTTTTTGTATTTATTAGCAAGGTTTTTTTCTTTGTTGGATATGTCAACACCAAGGGTTCTTTTCCCAAGCCTTTGACACTAGCTGACGAACGCATGTATATTGAAAAATATATGCAAGGAGATCAAAGTGCTAAAAATATATTGATAGAACACAATTTGCGTCTAGTTGCTCATGTAGTACGCAAATATACATACAGTGGTATAGAAGTAGAAGATCTAATTTCTATAGGTACAATAGGGCTTATCAAGGCTATAAATTCTTTTAAATATGACAAGGCTACTACACTAGCTACTTATGCAGCTAGATGTATAGACAATGAGATACTCATGAGTTTGAGAAGCAACAAAAAACACAAGCAAACAGTCTCACTTTTTGAAACAATTTGTATAGATAAAGATGGCAATGAAGTGGCACGAATGGATATTTTGCCAGACAAAAAAGAAAGTATTACTAATGAAGTAGAAAAGAAAGTGTTGTATGAGGGTGTATTGATGGATATGTTTAAAGTATTGACAGAAAGGGAAAAGCAGATAATAATAATGAGATATGGACTGACAGGTGACAAGCCATTGACACAAATAGAAATAGCAAGCAAGTTGGATATATGTAGGAGTTATGTATCACGCATAGAAAAAAAATCAATCAAGAAACTTAAGGACGCAGGGGTATATAGTTGGTGAGTGAGAGATTAATAAATGACTACAAAAAGACTGTATTGTGATTTTTGAAAAACCACAATACAGTCTTTTTGTATTGATTGTTAATGTTGGAATTAATTAGTTGTTTTGGGTAAAGTTGCATATCCAACAATAGCCAAAACCCCCGGTATTATTGAAAAAATGAGAAGAACAATTGACCACCCTAGTATAGAACCAATTTCTCGTTGACACTCTTCATTAGAATATTTTGCATACTTCAAAAATTTTGTTCCGCCAATTATTACTGGGATTCCTACTAATAAAATTGCAGATATTATACCAAATATTAGAGCAATAATCCCAGCTGCTTGAAATAAACTACTTGAATTGTTTGAGTTCATAATAATTCTCCTTACAATATTTATTGTATCATAGAATAGTTTGTTATGCAAATATTTTTATAAGCAAGGCAATGTTTGACTCTATTTTTATTATATTAAAATTTGCTATATCAACAACATTTGACAAAGAGTGCAATTTAAATTTCTATTCTACTAGCGGTATATCATCTAAATCTAAGGGTAATACTACATTGTCTAATACCAAACTTGATTGTTGTGGTTGCTCTTGGACTTGAGCCAACATTGCCTTGTGTTTTATAGATTTGTAAAATACATACCCCACTATTGACATAAGTACTAAGAAAATACCGATGATAAATGCTACAATTTGTGTTATGGTAATGTTGTCAAATAATATGCTACTTGTAGGAATATCTGCAGTAAATACACCATTGAGTGTGCTATCATAAAATTCTACAGTAGTCATACTAGAGTTGGGGTTGAATGAGCCCACTACTCTCACTCTTGTACCTGCTGGTATTTCTATAGTATAAGGTATTGTATCTTTTCCCGATAAGAATGGTATTATTGCACTTACATCTTCACCATTGACAGTAGCATTTGCCCTTGGTATGCGTTGACTACCAGGTCTAAAGTAATTGGACATATTTAGAAAATGGTTTGGTACAAAACCAGTATATGTCACATTGTATATAGAACTATAGTACTGCAATCTAGCCCAAGTGATACCTTGTACTGTATAGCTACTAAAGTTGAGCAATATTACCTCATTGCCATCTTGCAACTTAAATCCACTGTCTACAAGTGGAGTTGCTAGCATAGATGGATATCTATACAGTGGGGTGCTTCCTACAATACTAGCTGTACTAGTGAGCGGAGCCTGGTACTCGTCATTTTTTGCAATAGTCAAAAGATTTTGTAAGATATATCCTACTACAGGCTTGTCGTATGTCCCCATTTTGACTTGGTCCAACATGATAAAACTGTACACATCATTGCCATTTGGTTGTTCGTCTATAAGAATAATACGACTATTTTCGTCTATAGTTATTCCACTTGACATCATCTCTGTAGGATAATCAAATAATGTTGTTGTTGCTTTGACTGTGCGAATCACAGGATTGGGTACATAAGAATCTGCACCATTGCTAGTATAGTCGGGGTGAGTATAGTTGTCCCAATCGGGGATTTCTACAGTTGCCCAATCTTTGTTTATCCCAATAAGTGCATTGCTGTTCTTGTGTGAAATTAGCAAATCACCTACATTTATTTGTTGTCCTGTAGCTGTCACTATATTGGACATAGATATTGCAATGCTTGTGTCACTGCCACTATACACAATTGGTATGGTTATATCAGTAGATGCTACACTTTGTTTGTCATATTTGACAATTTCGCCACCATTGTACAATACAAATACATTTTGATTGAAGTCTACACTAAAGCTAGATGGGCGTTTTGTTCCAATAGATATATGCTCAATGTTTGTATTGTCTATATTAGACAATGATATAGTATATGCAACACTGTTGCCATATAGTGCATATATTCCAATCTGGTCAGGTGCTACTGCAATACTATATATAGGATTGGCATAACTAATTAATTCTATCAATTTGTTGTTTTGTAGGCAATATAGCTGAGAGTTGCTATAAGCATACAAGTTGTCTACGGCATCTATTGATATTTGTGACAATCTTTCTGTAGTATTTATTGTATTTATTAGCTCTTTTGTAGTAGTGGAGTATATATAGATAGAGCTACCATTTTTGGTTTGGGTCAAAGCATAGACAGTATCTAGTCTACTTACTGCCAATGATATAATATTTGCAGTAACCTCTATATAAGTAGTTGTATTATCGTCTAGTATAGCAATTCTATTGTTGTTGCTATCAGCTACAAAAACTTTACCTTGTCTAGAAGTTGTAGATGTTGGTGCATCAAAGAAATGTTTTTGATTGGAACGACTTTCTAATAGTATTTTTGGGGTAGCTTCATCAAATGTTGAAATACTAATGGACTTTAGTTGTCTACTTCCTTCCCATCCTGCAGAGCTATCTTGTTGTATAAAGTATACATTGTCACCAACTAGTTGAGCAGACAATACTACTTTAAATATTCGTTCTTGAGTTGTGTTGTTTTCTAAGTCTATTTTGTTGAGTTCGTATATGTCAGCATAAAACAGAATATTGTTGGATAATGTCAAGTGTGTAATTGGAACAGCGTCAGTACCAAAGCTTTGTTCTAAAAATTGACCATTTTCTACTTTGCGAATATTGTAATAAATTTTTGTTGCACTTTGTACTACAAAGTATTCTAAGTTGTCTAGATTTTCTGGACGGGGATTGCTTGCTATTACCAATTGAGATAGTTTGCTATTTTGTGATGGAACATTGACAGTGTTGGTAGCAAAATTAGAATATAGTATTTGCACTATAGAATATACACCACTAGAGTTGAGTCTTAATGCGTATACACTATCTTCAAAAGCATCAAATGCAATTATATTTTCATAAATTCTAGGAGTCCCCAAGTTGCCATTTGCCATGTTTGAGATACGCAAAGTATTCTCACTCAATGATAATAGATACTCACTACTAGGACTTTGTGCTACAGCAATTTCGTCTACAGTGTAGTCAAGAGTGGCAACAATACTAGCTTTACTGTCATACTGTCCTATTGTTTCTACATTATCAAATCTAGTTATTTGAGTTTGACCATCTATTTCGTCAGCTACAATCAAGTCGGGTGTAATTCTACCTACAGTTGTAGATATTGAAACAGGATATACAAAGTGCCTAAAGTTGCTAGGTGCTATGTATTGATACTGATAGTCTTCAGCCTTATCAAAAGGAGATGCCAAAGCAGTTTTGGCAATCAAAGGCATAGCCAAAACTGTGACAAAAACACAAACGGATAACAAAATTTTGCGTAACATATATGTCAAATTATAATCATTTTTAAAGTTATTGTAAAGCAATTGACATAAAATTGTTAATTATGTCTTGATTATTAATTATTTATAAACATATATTTATTAAACTTGGCGTATATTTAGCTAAAGTATTTGGTCAATTTACCCATAATGTCATTGTTGACAAATGGTTTTATTGCTTTTAGTCCTTGTGCATTAGCTTTTTTGCTATTGCTTTTTAGATTTTGTGCCATACTTAGCGTTTGGGCTAGTTGTGGATTGCCACTTTTGGATGCTAACGCACTTACAATAGTAGATTGATCAGCATTGCCACTCAATATATTATTGATGAGTTGCATTTGGTCAGTGCTTGATTGTTCGTCAGTTTTGGGGTTGTCACTGTTTTGTTTGTTTTTTAATAATAATGGTAAGATAGAATTTATATCCATAGTCACTAATATATATATGCCTGCATATGATAATAGTAGACTATTTTTGACAATTTGAGGAGATTTTATGAAGGAGTTTAAAAACTTTAAACCTAAAGAAAAAAGTATCCAAACAGATTCTAATGAGAATGTGTACGATAGTCTCAATAAGTATAGTGAGATGGATAGAGAACAACTTATGCAACAACTTGTGGGAATAATTAACACACAAAAATCAAATGGCACATATGATAAAGATAGGATAAATCAATTTTTGACTATGGCTTCTAGTATGCTAACACCTGAGCAATCTGTGAGAATGAAGAAGTTGATAGACGAATTGGATTGATTTTGCTAATTTGTCATGGAAAACGAAAGAAAAAGACTAGCTATAGACGCATGTCATGACATGGGTTTTAAGGGTAAGGGCATAACAGTTGCAGTGTTGGATACAGGTATCAAGCCACATTTGGATTTTGTAATTGGTGTCAATCGCATTGTGGAGTTTTGGAGTGTTGATAGAGGCAAAGGGATTCCTTTTGACAACAATGGTCATGGTACGGCAGTATGTGGTATTTTGGCAGGTAGTGGATTGTTGTCTAATGGAAAATATATGGGTGTAGCACCACAAGCCAATTTGGTTGGTGTTAAAGTTATAGCAGATAACGGTGTAGGTGATACAAATGCTATATTAGATGGCATGAATTTTGTCTTCAAAAACAAGAAGAGACTTAATATCAAAGTTGCTTGTATGAGTTTTGGTAGCGAACCTCTAGAACCTGATCCTATTATGAAAGGGGCAGAACTCTTGTGGGAGCAAGGTATTGTTGTGGTTGCTAGTAGTGGGAACAATGGACCAGCTCAATCTACTGTACGCAGTCCAGGAGCTACACCACAAATTTTGACGGTAGGTGGTATGGATTTTGACAAAGATGACAAGCCATATGTTGTAGATTTTAGTAGTCGTGGACCATGGGGGGATTTTAGTAGACCTGATTTAGTAGCACCTGCTGTAGATATATTTACCCCAAGTTTGACCAAACCATATGCGGTTATGTCGGGTACTTCTATGTCAGCACCTATAGTAGCAGGAGCAGCGGCATTGTTGTTGGGAATCAATCCAAACTTGCAACCTGATCAAGTCAAGCAATTGTTGTTGTCTACAGCCACTTTTGTAGATAATGACAAAAATGCAAGTGGTTGGGGACTAATTGATATTGGGCGAGCGATTGAGAGTTTGTCCAACAATGTTTGATTGTATGGGATTATATTAAATTATTTAATTATAGGCAACAACTATAGTTAGGAGAACAATTATGAATGACGAAAGAAAAATGGAAACCAATATGAGAATGCCACAAGATATACGGCGTAGACCATGCAACAACAATAGACCACAACGCCCACCTGTCAATCATCGTCCACCACACAATAGAGATAGACATGTGTATGCAGTTTTTGTCACTAGATTGAGTGCAGAGATTTTTGAACGACGCTTGCGTGTAGTAGGTATTAGTGGAGAAGTAGCACCTTTCAATAGAGCTAGACTGTGGGGAAATCCTTTTGGAGTAAGGATAGATAAGAGAGACCAGTTTTTGGCTAGAAGAGTATTGAACAACAATTTGGCAGTGGATTTTATTGGGTGGTTTTAGTTTGATTATATTTTGTAATAATAAAAAGTATTAGTTTTATTTTGATGATTGAATTAGATTAAAATTGCAAGTTTATAGTTTTTTGATTACAATTTTTTATTGACAAAAACCTCACAAAATGTTATCATATTTGTGAGGTTTTTTATGAAAAATGTTTTATATCTTGCAGGTGGTTGTTTTTGGGGTGTTCAAAAGTACTTAGACAGCATAAATGGTATAATTAGCTCTTTTGTAGGGTATGCAAATGGAGATAGTAATGCTACTACATACAAACAAGTTTGTAATGGTAGTGGGCATGTTGAAGTGGTAAAAATAGTGTACAATGATGTTATTACTATAGAGCAGTTGTTGGATAAATTTTTGAAAATTATTGATCCATTTAGCAACAACAAACAGGGTAATGATGTAGGTGTGCAATACCGTACAGGTATATATTATGTAGATGATTTGACGGGTGATAAGTGCAAAATTTGGTTAAAAAAATTGCAATCTCAACATGCTCAACGCATAGCAATAGAGTGTTTGCCACTAGAACATTTTTGCCAAGCTGAAGTTGAACATCAAAAGTATTTGGAAAAAAATCCCAATGGGTATTGTCATATATCTACTAGATTGTTGGATATATGAATGAAGTTATTTCAAAAATTATATACGGATATTGAGTTAACATGAATGATAAGTTGATGTTTTTGAGATAGTCTATCAAATTAATTGGTAAATATTGTAAATTATATTGACATGCAAAAATAAATTTGATATAATTGTACTCACTTTTGCGGAGAATTTTTGTTATGATTTTTGCTAATAAATTTTCAAAGATACGAAAAATTGCAATGTATAGTGTGCTTACTGTTATACTTTTTGTGTGTATTTTTTTTATTGCAATGGCTGTACAAGCTAGCAATGAGAAGTTTAGAATATATATACAAATTGATGATGTAATTAGCAATTTTAATGTAGATGATGAGTATTATACAAAGCGTGGTGATGTTTTAGATTGGGATTATAGTCAACAATCATTGAGTGTTGTTCGCAAAAATGTATTGGAATACAAAATTCATAACCCGCAAAATATAAAAAACTACAAGTTTTTGGGTTGGAGTTTGTCAAATCAAAATGGTGAAATCAACTTTTATGATTGGAAAATTGAAATAGTAAACAATATAAATTTGTATGCTATTTGGGAGAATATAGAACAATTGAGTGTGTAAAACTGAAAACTTATTGTATTAAATGAAAATGTTAATTTGAACGAGAGATATTTTCAAGTTTTATTAAATGGTTGAAATCAACGAACATACAATTTGTGCGTTGATTGTTTTTGATTGTAGTGCTAATTTAAAATAGTAGTGTGCAGAAAATACATTAATATAGATAAAGAAGTAACACCTAAATAAAAACAACCATAAAGCGTTCGGGTGATTCTCAACCCCACAAAAGCTTTTTTGGTTCTTTTTTGGCGTCAAAAAAGAATATCGTTGGTTTTGTTGATTGTTTGTATTTTATTGTAATATCCGCTTGTTGTATACTATCTTGAAAATCTATACACTTCTCGTTTGCCTATAATACTTGACTAACTATTCAATTAGTGTTATATTATTTATAATACCAACATGACTCAATCTCTACAAGATAAGCTAGATAGGTTGCCTACCAATAGTGGCGTGTATCTAATGAAGGATATTCACGACAAAATTATTTATGTTGGAAAAGCTGTTGTTCTCAAAAACCGTGTCAAGCAGTACTTTAACAACACACAAAAGGCAGAAAAAGTTGCTGCTATGGTGGCTGAAGTTGTAGATTTTGAGTACATTATAACCAATACCGAATTTGATGCTTTGTCTCTAGAAGCTAATCTTATCAAAAAATATTGGCCAAAGTACAATATTTTGCTTAAAGATGACAAAAGAGCTCCGTTTATTAGAGTTAATCTCAAAGATGTATATCCTGTGTTTGAAGTTGTACGCAAGCTCAAAAGAGATGGGGCAAAGTACTTTGGACCATTCTTTTTTGGAATTAGAGTCAATGATATTATAGCGGTACTCAAAATAGTATATCAAGTGCGTACATGTACTCGCAAAATGGATAAGCCATCTAGAGCATGCTTGGACTATCATATAAAACAGTGTCTAGCCCCGTGTGAGCGTCTTTGTACTGTAATAGAATATGAGACTGCAGTACAACAAGCTATTGCATTCTTGCAAGGCAAAGAATATAGTGCCAAATTGAAACTTCAACAAATGATGGAAGTTGCGGCAAACAATCAAGATTTTGAAAATGCAATTTTGTACCGCAACCAACTCAACATGTTAGACAATCTCAATCGTAAGAATATTGCAGAATTGCGTACGGCGGTTAGTCTAGATGTAATTGCTTTTGCAAGTGATGGACAATACAGTGTAGTAAGTGTGCTGTTTGTTAGATATGGCAAAATGTTGGGTATCAAGAATTTTGTAGTGGTAGATGTATCAATAAATGACGATGAGTATTTGTACAAGTTTTGTACACAATTTTATCATTACAATCTAGACGCTCCACAAGAGATAGTGTCAAGTATACCGCTAAGTCCTGATATAGCAGAGTTTGTATATAGTTTTACCAAAATTAGACCTATACTTACAGTCCCCAAAAGAGGTGCAAAATTTGACTTGCTAGTTACAGCACAAAAAAATGTTGATGACTATTTGCTCAAATCTCGCACTAAGGAGCAAGTCAAGAGAGATATGACAGTGGGAGCTGTCTCACAATTAGAGCAAATACTTGGGATAAAGAGTGCTAGACGAATGGAATGTTATGACATTAGCAATATAAGTGGCACAGATAAGGTAGCTTCTCAAACTGTATTTATCAATGGTGAACCCGCTAAAAAACAATATCGCAAATACAAAATCAAGACGGTAGAGGGTAGTGATGATTTTGCTAGTATGCGTGAGACATTAGTTCGTAGATTTGGTAGAGCTAAACAAGGTGATGATAAGTTTGCCGAACTTCCTGATTTGATTATAATAGATGGTGGAAAAGGACAACTTTCGGCAGCGGTAGATGCATTGGTAGCTACAGGATATGGACATTTGGACATCATTTCACTGGCTAAGAGAGATGAAGAGATTTATCTTCCCAATTGTCCAGACCCTATAGTATTGCCAAAATCTCATAATTCTCTCAAGATGTTGCAACGCATAAGAGACGAGGCTCACAGATTTGCTATAACTTTTCATAGGCAATTGAGAGACAAAAGAATGTTGGAGAGTATTGAAGATAAGGGCTGACAATTATAATAACATTGGAGACGGCACATTTGGAGATTATGGTTATTTTGAATACATTGTTGATTTGAATAGATATGGCGAAATTGAAGATATAGATTATGATAATGAATATTAGATTTGTTTGTATCAACTATGATTATATCTAATTTATTTTGTGACTAATTTGATATTTTATGATAGGAGAATGTTGATAATAAAAGGAAAATATGAAATATAAATTGATTATTACAGATTTTGATGGCACTCTCAATGGGTATTCACATCAAAATCCTGCCGACAAAAGGACATTAGATGCCATTAAGGCTTATAGGGATAAAGGTGGAATTTTTACGATAAGTACGGGTAGATCTTATGAGAGTCTTGCCCCTTTTTTGGTCAATTTTAAGATGGACAAATTGAGTATTCCTGTAGGATGTTACAATGGTGCAGCTATATATGGTTGTGATACAGGCAAGATTTTGATGCAATTTAGTATACCAAATGATGTCGCTATAAGGTGGATACGGCATGCTATGCAGTACAATGTGTACATACAGTGTTATGTTGATGATGTGATTTATGTTAATCACTTAACTAGATTTAGTCAAATGTACAGTAGAGGATTCAATCTCAACTTTAAGGAAGTAGGCAACTTAGTTCAATTTTTGCAAGAAACAGGGTATACACCCAAGAAACTTTTAATCATGGGCATGCCTGACAAAGTCACAGAAGTAGATTATCTATACAACTCATTGCACAAAGCTGAGTTTGAAGATTTGACATTTTTGCAAAGTCATGCAATGCTATACGAAATCATTTCAGTCAATGCTAGCAAGGGACAAATAGCTCAAGAATTGTCAAAAATGGTAGGCGTTTCATTGAAAGATACAATATGTATTGGGGACAATATCAACGATATTTCTATGCTAAAACTTGCCGGTCTTGCAGTTGCTGTAGACAATGCAAGACAAGAAGTGAAGGATATTGCAGGTTATATTACCAATCATTGTGATGAGTGCGGAGTAGCCAATGTGCTTGAATTGGCAACCAACGACTTGTTGCCCTAGTGTACTTAAAAAATGTCTACAATACACAAATAAAGCCTTTATAATCAACACTAAATTTGTTGTTGCCAATAAATGTCATAAAATAAAGATAATATTACTGTATAATTGCCAAATTTTACCATTACAATTTTTTAGATTTATAATCGTTTGAAAACTATGAAATACAATCTTTTTATATCAGATTTTGACAGTACACTCAACTATGATTATGACAATTATATAGTCAGTCAAAGGACTTTAAATGCTATAGACAATTATCGCAAGGCGGGTGGCAAATTTGTGTTGAGTACGGGTAGAGTTTGGTGCAATATTCAACCTTATTTACAACGCTATTCTTTAGATGTTGTTGATTTGCCTATTGTTTGTTCTAATGGCTCTGTCATGTATTCGGCAAAGACTGGCGAAAAATTGTGGGAAGCAAAACTTAGCAATGCTCAAACTATACAAATAATGCAATATGCTTATAGCATAGGTGAACATGTGCAAGTAGATAGTGACAGTGTTATGTTTGTTCAACAAAATGATTTGGTACAAACCTATCTTGAATTTGATAAGTTGGAAATTCAAAAAACAGATGATTTGCTAGGATTTGTAGCTAAGATGGAGTTGGCTGCTCATTGTTGTGGTATTCTTTGTCAAAATCATACAGTACAAGAAGTAAAGGTAGCATTGGATAACAAGTTTGATTTTATTGATAGTACAGTTTGTGGACATAATCTAGTAATGATAACTAGCAAATTGGCGGGAAAAGGCAATGGAGCATTGGTTGTTGCCAAAATGCTAGGAATTCCTATACAAAATACAATTTGTATAGGAGACAGTCACAATGATGTTTCTATGATACAGATAGCCGGATTGGGTATAGCAATGCAAAATGCTAATCCCGAAGTTCAATCTGTTGCCAAGATGATAGCGGGCGACTGTAATCAAGAGGGTGTAGCTGAGATATTGGAATTGGCAACTTGTGACCAACTTTAGTCTAATTTAAAAAATAAGGCATTGTCTTAATTTTTCGTCAAATGATGATTGCATTGACGATATACTACTTGAGAGATTTTTATTATGAAATACAAATTGTTTATATCAGACTTTGATAGTACACTCAACTATGATTTGGGTTATACAGTAAGTCAACGCACTTATAATGCTATTCAAAACTATGTCAATGCAGGTGGAATATTTTGCATAAGTACAGGGAGATTTTGGCATTCTATAAAGCCCCCTCTAGCAAAGTATGGTATTGATTTGCATGATACTCTCATAGGTTGCAACAATGGTGGCACAATTTATAAAGCTCAAACGGGTGAAGTAGTGTATAGTTGCAAAGCTAATCACGAAAGTGCTTTGCAACTTATCAAAAGAGCTTATGACCAAGGTTTGGAAGTACATTTGTTTGTAGATGATTACTTTTATATAGACAAACATACTGCAATTACAGAAAAGTACGAACTCAATGCAACCAATTTGCCAATGACTATAGTTGGAAATTTGGTAGACTTTGTTGTAAAACACAAATGTCAACCATACAAGATTGGTATAATATGGGATATCAACAAAACAGAACAGGATTATAAAAACTTTAAACAAGGTTTGAATAATCTTGACTTTACTATGAGTTTGCATGGTGGAAATGCGATGGTTGAAGTCACTAGTATAGACGCTGGAAAAGGCAATACGGCAGTACAAATGGCAAAAATGTTAAATATTCCACTAGCCAACACAATAGGCATAGGTGACGGGGACAATGATGTATCATTGTTATCTATGGTAGGGTTGGGTATAGCAATGGGCAATGCGGCATCTCAAGTAAAAGCAGTAGCAAAAAAGATTGCTGACAATTGTGATGATGAAGGTGTAGCCAAAATTTTGGAGTTGGCTACAGCAGACAAATTGTAATTGATATTAAAAATAGTATACATTTGTATCAATCTTTTTTAAGTATACAAATATAAATAGAGTACATGAATATGAAGAAAAGTGACACTTAAATAAAAAATCAACCATAAAGCGTTAGGGGGGGGATTCGCACCCCCCCCAAATACTTTTTGGTTCTTTTTTGGCGTCAAAAAAGAATAACGCTGGTTTTGTTGAAAGTTTGTATTTTATTGTTAATAACCCGCTCGTTGTACACTTTCAAAAAGTCTTTTGTATGCTTTTTATACTACAATACAAGTTTTGGTCAATAACAGAAATTAAGGGTGACGACTTTGTTTAGGAGAAAATCATGAGCAAACAACAACAATCAACTCAATCATTGTCTACAGTAGAATTTCATGACCCTGTCAAAGTCAAGGTATCGGAGTTTTGTAGTCATCACAATCTTGAGATTGTGTATCCTGTTGACTTTGAAGAAATGGAGTTTGTCACTTTCAATATCAACCGCCCAGGGTTGTTGTTGACTGGTTTTCGTACTCACTTTGTTCATCAACGCATACAAGTGTTGGGTGAAATGGAAGTTGCGTACATTATGAGTTTGTCAAAAGAGCAAAGAGTATCTTGCTTGGATAGGTTGTTTGAATATGATATTCCTTGTATTATTTTGTCCAATGGCAAAGAACCCTTTGTAGAATTGCTTACGGCGGCAAAAAAACACAACAAGCTTTTGTTGTTGACAAAGCTAAAAACTACAGTTCTTATCAATCAACTTAGTTTTTATCTCAATGAGCTTTTAGCCAAATCTCAAGTAGTCCATGCTGTACTAGTAGACTTGTATGGTATAGGTGTGATGATTATGGGTGATAGTGGGGTAGGAAAAAGCGAAGCCGCATTGGAATTGGTTCAACGCAATCACATGTTGGTAGCCGATGATGCTGTACAAATCAAGTGTATCAACGATGTATTGGTTGGACAAAGTCCGCCAATTACTAAGCATTTTATGGAGATTAGGGGTATAGGTATTGTAGATATTCGCAATATATATGGTGCAGGAGCGGTAAGTAATTCTAAAGTAATAGATATAGTAATTCATCTAGAAGATTGGGACCCACACAAGCAGTATGACCGTGTAGGTACAATGACCCAAACTTATACAATTTTGGGAAAAACAATCCCAAAATATATTGTTCCCGTAAAGCCAGGACGCAATATTGCTATTATTTTGGAAGTAGCAGCTCGCAACCACAGATTGCGTACAATGGGCTATGATGCTATCAAGGAATTGGAAGAAAGAATGAAGTAAGTGTGATTTATGTTGTTGATGTAGTAGAATTTTTTGAGATTGTACAACGAGAGATTGCTAACAATAAGATAAAAACTTTTAACAAAACTAGCGTTATTCTTTTTTGACGCCAAAAAAGAACCAAAAAAGCATTTGGGGGGTTGCGAATCCCCCCAAACCCCCGAACGCTTTACGGTTGATTTTTTATTTAAGTGTTACTCCTCTATCTCAATGTATTCTATTTGTACATTATTTAAAATAAAAGTTGAGCAAAAAGCTGTTTATTGAAAATTTGAACAGTTTTTTGTCTTTTTATTAGTCTCTAAATTGAAAATAACTATCTATATACAATTTCTATTGTCAAAATTTACCTAATGCAAATTTTGGTTTACAAGGTTATTTAAACTCTCATTATCATACAATAGTTGTATGTACCAAGTGTGTTTATCTATTAGTAGTCAATTTGAGCATTGGTTGCCTAGTTTGTGTGAGTTGAATGAGATACTTAAACAATGTGATGGGGTGTACTCTTGTATGCAAAATCAAGATAGAATGTATCTTAGATTTTCTTGTCCTGATGCGTGCAAGCTCAAGGTAGAAAAAGCTATTAAAGAGTATCTTTGTGAAATATACCTTACCAAAGTAAAAAAAGAATACATGCAACAAAATATCAAAATCAACTTAGATATTTTTGATATTTTGCTTAGTATACTAGTTTCTTTTGATAGAGAGAGCGAAAAGGAGCTGTTGGATAGAACACTAATTGTACATGATACAATGTCAATTGATGGTTATTTCAACTTTAGGTTGTATGAGATTAGAGATAGGTGGTTGGATATTTGCAAGCTTGCAAAAGAAAATGCCCTTTTCTTGACAGATAGAGAGACTATGTTTGAATTGTTGAGATTCTTGATGAGTACTATCAAGCCAAAGATAGAAAAGATAGTAGTCAAGCAATTCAATTCTATCTTTGAAGTTTATACTTTAGATGATCAACTTTTGATTCAATTAGACAACCCCGAAGATTTGTTGTTGTATTTTATTGAAACAGCTCCACTAGAAATACGCATAGTAGGTGATATTTTGCCAAAGCAACAAAGATTGATATTGGACAGTATATTTGATGACAAACTTAAAGCATAAAATTGATGGTAGTGTACAAATAGAGTATATTGATATGAAAAGAAGTAACACCTAAAGGCGTTCGGTGGGATTCCCCAAATGCTTTTTTGGTTCTTTTTTGGCGTCAAAAAAGAATAATGTTGGTCTTGTTGAATGCCCCTATCTTATTATTAATAATTGCTAGTTGTACACTCTCAAGTAGATTTGTTGCTGCAATATTGCCAAAATTTGAATAAGTGTATAGTGATATTTGTAAAATATTATAAATTTGCCATAAATTGTAAAATAATAATTTAATTTTTTATGTTAAAAAATTAGTATTTTGTGTTATAATATTGTTATGAAGATAATATTTGATTGATATTATTTCAAAACAAACAATAGTTATGAATATTAATACTGAACAAAAGACAAATAATGTACCCAAGATAGCCGTGGTGTTTTTGGCATCATCAGGTTTGGGCGAGGCTACAGCGGCCTTGTTGGTCCATAAGGGATTTGTTGTATATGGATTTGACAGTAGTTGGGAGCAAGAGGGTATACACAAGAATGTAGTACGAGTGCATGTAAATTTGGGAGATATCAACTCTACTCAGTCAGCTTTGAAAGAAATAATAGATTTGTATGGTGGGATAGATGTATTTGTCAATATAACCAATACTGAGTTTGACAAAATTACAACAGTAGATCAGGTTGTAAATCAACAATTTGTATATCCTGCAATCTTGTCTCAATTTGTAGCTCAATCCATGCGTGCTACCAAAAAAGGGACAATTGTCAATGTTTCAAGCTTTGTACCTGAAATAGAAGAAGAAAGCAAAAGCCCATTTTATAGTGCATGCAAGGTTGCAATGGTAGCCTTTGGCAAAGCCATAAAATCCAAATTGCTAGAAGACGGCGTAAGGATATGTACTGTTCATCGTGGTCCTGTAAGATATAGAGTACGCAAATCCAAAGTCAACAACATAGATCGCAATAGTGATATGGAGATAGCCAAAACAATTTTGCGTGCTATTGCTTCTAAGACAGTTCTGGATATGTATACTGTAGGATATTAGGTGTTGTGTTGTTGATAATGTACAAAAGTTTGTATTTTATTGAGGAAAGTACAACGAGTGGATATTAATAATAAAATACAAGCATTCAACAAAACAAGCGTTATTCTTTTTTGACGCCAAAAAAGCTTTTGGGGGGTTGCGAATTCAAACCCCCGAACGCTTTAAGGTTGATTTTAATTATATACTTCGTTTTTCTATTTAAATCTACTCTATTTGTACACTCTATTGTGTTTGTGGAATGTACAAAATTTTGTATTTTATTTTAATAGTCACTAGTTGTACACAATCTCATTTAAAAGTTGATAAATATATCAAAAATATTTACAAAATATTAATATTTTGTAAATATTTTGTTGACAATAAATAACCACTGTGATATAATGTATATACAAACAATCCTTATTTGTTGTATTTGGTATTGTTTTATACAATTTTGTCATTGTATTTAGATATTGCAACCATCTAAATACACACATAGCTCAATTCTCCCAAATTTATCCCCTTTTAAAAATATGCTTTTGTCCATATATGTGTAGTTTGCATACATATGTACAAAGCACAAGAACACAAGCATAGTGTAGATTTGCTTGTGTTCTTTGTATTTTTTTGGAGAATGTACAACTAGCGATTATTAATAATAAAATACAAACAAATAACAAGACAAGCGTTATTCTTTTTTGACACCAAAAAAGAATCAAAAAAGGCTTGGGAAATCCCACCCAACCCCCAGAACGCTTTATGGTTGTTTTTATTTATGTTATGTTGTTACTTCCTTTCAATCTTAATATCTCTATTTGTACATTCCTTTTTTGACTAATTGGTAAACTTTAAATAAAATATTGCTAAATTTATTAATTTTTTGTAAATTTTAATTGACATTTGTAAAATATTGTAATATAATCAACTCATCAATAAATGAGATTACATAATTTAGTCTCAATAAAGGAAAAATATTATGCAAAACAAAAAGAATTATCGCATTGTTGCAGTTTCTGTGACAGTAGTTCTTGCCGTTGTATTGGCGAGTCTAGCCGTTTCTGCGTTGTTCAATGGTATCTTATTTGGCAACAACAACAAAAATGGTGATGGTGCTACTGACATGCCTAGTCTAGGGCAACCTAGAGTTGCTCTAAAATCCAATGCCCCAATTCAGACATATGTGGGAGACTCTATAGATTTTGTAGCTACGGCAACTCTAAACCCAGATGTTGAGTTAGATGTAAATTGGACATATGAATGGTATCAAGTTTCTAAAGTTAAGGAGGGGGAAATAGGAGATTGGATACTTAGTCAAGATGGGGATAATCCAAGTCTAGAATATAAAAAAGGTGAAGGTGATTGGAAGAGAGGTGAAAGGCTTGATAATAGTACTGATGAAGAAGGCAAATCAAAGTTGAATATTGTTGTAGGTTTTGCTGGTGATGAGACTATTGAAGATGGTTATAGAACCTTCTTTATGCAAGTTGAAGTACAAGCTAGTGTTGAACTTAATGGCAATACAACACTTAGTCCAACGGCCACTGGTGAGGTTGGAGTTGCAATAACAGGTGATGACACCCATGTTGATGGAATAGATAGTATAGTAACTCGCAAACGCAGTGCAGAGTGGTGGGTAAACAAAACTAATGATGTTCTTGATCAAAATGAGTACACATCTACTGGGGCGAATGGCAGTTTGAAATTTAACTTTCTTGATAAAGAAAATAGCATACAAGGACTTGGTATATTTGGATTGTCTAAGTATAATGATAGTCAAGGTGGTGGTGTTGTTGATCCAGATAAAGAGTATGAAATATCTTCAGCATTGGATAAAATACAAAATTTAAAAGTAGATTTTGTAGAAAATCCAATTAAAGAAAATGGCAATATTATCTCATTTGCTATGCATTTTAACAATCCTGATGCAAGTTATGCTAAAAAAATTGCAATACAAATAGCGATGTTTGGTGATCAAACTTATATAGTTTCTGGTGATAAATTTATTTATGACACAGCTGAAGCATTATCAAACGATGAAAATGCTAAAAAAATAACCATAACAAATGGTTTTACTGTAGAAGTTGCAAGAGAAACAACATTAGATAAAGAAAAAGTAATTAATTTGAATATTCTTAATAGAGATTATGAAACTGTTTTAGCATCTTTTGAAAAAGCTATAATGGATCAAGGTTATGCATTTAGAGCGTTTGTAATTCATAGAACAGATAATAGCCATCCAGAAATATTTACTAATGTAGAAGCATTCACTTTAGGCAATATCACAATGGTAGGTACGCCAAAACAACCCACATAATAACAAATTTTATAAAATAGGTATCTAAATTATGCAACTATATGTGAGTACTAATTGTTGTAGTACTCACATATAGGACAAATAAATTGTAGATTTATCATAAAATATACCTATTGTATTACATATGGACTATAGTCTTGCCGATATGCTTTGAGAAGACATAGAGATATTTTGTACAACAAGGAGAAAGACAATGCCTAGTTATGATCTTGAAAATGAAAATAATGCTAAGCGTAAAAAGAGAATTATTTGGATTAGTGTAGCATCAGTTTTGGTTTTGGCTTTGCTGATTGTGACAATTGTCGTTGTAGTCAACAACAACAAAGATGATGGTGGTAGTGGAGGCGGTGGCAATCCACCAACACCCCCAAGACCTAGTATCAATCAACCCGAATTGAGTTGGAAAAACTCAAAAGATATTGTCAAAGTTGGTGAGACTTTAGAGTTGGAGATACAAGCTGTACTTAATCAAACAGGCATAACTCAGTTGACATTTGATTATAAATGGGAGATTAGAAGTACTTTAGAGCAAGATGGTATAGTACACAAGCTTGAATCAAATCAATCCAAAGTATCAATTGAAGTTGGATTGGGGGGATTGGATACTGATAATACCAATGCATTTTTTGTAGTTGTTTCTGTTCAAGCACATGCTGTAGTACAAGAAGAAAAACTTTCTAGTGATTGGGTTGACAAAACATTGGAGGTTAGTGTAGAAGATACTGAAATAGATATTGAAATAGAGCATACAGTCAAGAGAGAACGCAGTGCATGGTGGTGGCTCAACAACAATGACAGTAGCAATCAAATAGCAGATGGAAAAGTAGAGTTTGTAGACGATACAGGCAAAACAGACCGCACAGCTATCATACAACCCGATGCTAGTTTTGACCATCTTTCAACATTTAAGGGTACAGATGGGGCAGGTGCTTTGAGAAAAAGCAATAGTTTGAAAGTTGATTTTGTCAACAACCCCGTATTTCGTGCTAGTGATAGTGGTGAACCTCAAGATTTGGTTACATTTGGTGTACACTTTAATGACTACAGGACTGTAATTACAGACGAGCAATATGACCAAGCATACAATAGTCAAATCCTAATACAATTGGCTAGAGTTGACGATAGTTACTATATCAACATTTTGGCAAAAGGTACTATAGGTGCAATGACAAATGCTCAAGATATAAAAGATTTGGCATTAAATGCAGATTATTTGTATGCACGCCAAATTGATTTGAACAATGATGCATTTAGTCTAGGTTTTGAGATTAATGATAAATCCAAAATTGATATCAATCTAAAGAGTTCTATAGTAGACGAATCTTTTTATAGTATTATACCAATAGGTAGCAAGCCCCTGAATGCTCACAATTTTAGAAGTTTTGTATTGCATGCAGATGACAATATAACAAATGACGAGAATGGAGAACTTGCCAAGCTTAGCAATGCAAATGCACATATAAGCAAAATAACAATAATAGGTGAGGCATTTGAGCCTAACAACTAAATATTTGTACAAAAAACACTCATATGGAAAGTGCCATATGAGTGTTTTTTGTGAGAGTATACAATGAGCAGATATCAACAATAAGATACAAACAATCAACAAGACAAGCGTTATTCTTTTTTGACGCCAAAAAAGAACCAAAAAAGCATTTGGGGGGGGTGCGAATTCAAACCCCGAACGCTTTATGGTGTTTTTATTTAGTTGTTTCTTATTTCCATCTTAAGATACTCTATTTGTACACTCTTTTTTTGTATACCAAATTTGCAATGCACAATAGTTGTTGCTACTTCAAATCTCTGTCCAAACTTCGTTTGATGTCTCTATCTTTGATTGTTTGTCTTTTGTCGTACAGTTTTTTCCCCCGTACTGTAGCTATTTCTACTTTGATTTTTCCTTTTGCAAAGTATGCCTTTAGGGGGATTGTTGTAATACCACTGTCACGCATTGCTATTGATATCTTGCGTATTTCATGACTATGAAGCAACAATTTGCGGTCTCGTCTGTCAGTGGTGTTGTAGTGACTGCCTTTGTCGTAAGGTTTTATATAACTATTTTTGAGCCAAATTTCGCCATTTTCTATACGACAAAATCCATCTAACAGTGACATGTGTCCATCATTAGCTGATTTGACTTCGCTACCTACTAGTACGATTCCAGCTTCGTATTTGTCTAGTATATGATATTCAAAAAATGCCTTTCGGTTGTCTGTTATCATTTTCATATTAATTCAAAAGAGAGAATTATATAAATGGTGTACAATAATCTATTATTGACAATAAGATAAAAACTTTTAACAAAACTAGCATTATTCTTTTTTGACGCCAAAAAAGAACCAAAAAAGCATTTGGGGGGTTGCGAATCCCCCCAACCCCCCGAACGCTTTAAGGTTGATTTTATTTATGTGTTCTTTTCTTAATCTTAATTTACTATATTTGTACACTCTATATTATTCTTTATTCGTCACTTTGCACTACTGTATCATCGCTTTCAACATCTATATTATCTACAATTTCTTCTTCTTCTGGTTCTGCCAAAGATACACTGACTATTTTGCCTTTGTCCTTTAGTTTCATCATGCGTACGCCTTGAGTATCTCTACCTATTTTTGACACTTCTGCAGCTTTTATGCGTATGAAAGTCCCATTGTCAGCTATTAGCATGATGTCATTTTCGGGTTTGACTTGCTTTAGATTGACTAGGTTGCCTGTCTTTTGATTGAATGTACCTGCCTTTATGCCTTTGCCTGCTCTAGATTGTAGTCTATAGTCTTCTGGATCACTTCTTTTTCCATAACCATTTTCGCTTATTGTGAGAATTTCGTACCCCGATTGCAATACTGTCATGTCTATGCAGTGTTCATTTTGACTCAATCTCATGCTTTTGACACCTCTTGTTTTTCGTCCAAGTGGTCTAACATTGTCTTCACCAAATCTTATGCACTTGCCACTACTGCTAGCAAGCAATATCTCATCTCTACCATTGGTAAGTTGTACAGAAATTAGTTCGTCGCCATCTACTAGCTCTATTGCAATTTTGCCTGTCTTGTTTATACGGCTAAAATGTTCTATATGTGTGCGTTTGATTAGCCCTCTTTTGGTTGCCATCATAAGATAACCTTTGGGGACATCTATCTCGGGGAGTGGGATGACAGCATTTACTTTTTCATTCTCTTCCAAATTCAATAGGTTTACCAAAGCTCTGCCCCTAGTTGCCTTGTTGGCTTCGGGTACTTCGTATCCCTTTATCCTATATACTTTACCCAAATTGGTAAAGAACATAATATTGGAATGTGTATTGGCTACAAACATTTGTTGTACAAAGTCTTCTTCTTTAGGTTTGTGTGCCAATGCACCTTTGCCTGCTCTTCGTTGCACTCTATATTCTGTAGTAGGCAATCTTTTGATATAACCCGAATGGGACATAGATATCACTACATCTTCTTTGTCTATCAAATCCGCTACATCTATCTCATCGTAGTTTATTTCTACACTAGTTCGGCGTTCGTCACCATATCTTGCCACTATGTCTTGTAGTTCTGTTCTTACAATTTGTATTATTCTGCTTGGCGTTGCCAATATATCTTTTAGATCAGCAATTTTGATGTGCAAAGCGTCCAATTCAGCTTTCAAACTCTCTACTTCTAAGCTAGTAAGTCTAGACAATCTCATTTCAAGTATTGCATTTGCTTGCTTGTCAGTGAGATAAAATTCGCTCATCAAGCTTTCTGCTGCTTCAAACTTGTCACGGCTTTGCTTGATGATTGCAATTACTCTATCTATATTGTCTAATGCCTTTACCAATCCTTCCAAGATATGAGCTCTCTCTTCCGCTTTTTCAAGGTCATACTTGGTGCGACGAGTGACAACTTCTTTTTGATGCTCTAAATAATAAAAGAGCATTTCTTTGAGATTGCAAATTTTGGGTTCGCCATCTACCAATGCCAAAAATGTAATCCCGTTGGATATTTGTAGGTTGGTGTGCTTAAATAGCATGTTGAGTACTACTTGAGCTTGAGCATCTCTCTTGACTTCTACAACTACACGCATGCCCTCACGATCACTTTCCTCGTGTACACCCGAAATTCCTTCTATCTTTTTGTCTCTTGCAAGTTCGGCAATATGCGTGATAAGTGCTGCTTTGTTGACTTGAAAAGGCAATTCTGTGGCTACAATGCGATATCTTGTGCCTTGTCCATCTCTTGAACTGTATTCTTCAATTGTAGTCTTAGCACGCAAAACTACACCACCATGTCCCGTACGATAGGCGTGCCTTATGTTCATACGCCCCATAATGATACCACCAGTAGGGTAGTCAGGTGCGGTTATGTGTTGCATGAGTTCGTCAACAGTGATGTCCGGATTGTCAATAAGTGCAAAAATGCCGTTGGCAACTTCTGTCAAATTGTGTGGTGGTATGTTGGTGGCCATACCTACGGCAATACCATCACTCCCATTGACTAGTAGATTGGGAATACGAGAAGTCAACACAGTGGGTTGTTCCATTGTGTCATCAAAGTTTGGATAGAAGTCAACAGTATCTTTGTCTAAGTCTCTAAGTATTTCACTAGAAATTTTGGACAACTTTGCTTCGGTATATCTTTGAGCGGCTGGGGGGTCGCCATCTACACTACCAAAGTTTCCATGTCCATCAATAAGTGGATACCTAATAGTAAAATCTTGTGCCAAACGCACTAGAGCTTGATACACGGCAGAGTCACCATGAGGGTGGTACTTGCCCAGTACATCACCGACAATTCTTGCACATTTGCGGTATTGTTTGTCACTGTACAAGTTGAGTTCGCTCATTGCGTACAGTATGCGTCTATGAACAGGCTTGAGTCCATCTCTTACATCAGGTATAGCACGACTTACATTTACTGCCATAGCATAGGCAATAAATGACTTTTTCATTTCGTCTTCTACTTGTACTTTGATAAACTTGGTCTTGTCAAAGTTGCGAGCATCTTTTTTGTCCCGTTTTGCAACTCTAATAGCGTCTGCATTGGCTTTGGCTACTTCTAACTGTTCGGGTGTAGGTGTGGGGGGGGCGGGAGAAGCGTCTTCTGCGGGTGGTGTTGATTTTTTGCTAGACTTGACAATTCTTTTTGGAGCTTTTGGCAATACGGGATTTGTGTTGTTGCCCGTGTCTTTATTGTCATTGCCATTGTCAACATTCTGATCGTCTATTTTGTCCTTGTCCTTATCTTGGTCATTGTCGTTGTTTGACATGTTTTACCTCTAAAGTAGTGTCAATTTTTGTAATAATTTGTGGTATTAGATTTTATAAAATATTTTAAAATTTTATTGCCTATATTTAATATATTATACTATCTTAAGTATATCAAAAAATAAAGCTTTTAGCAAATAAAATGGTTGTGTACATGTGGTATTGTTGGTAGTTTTGTTTGCAAATTAGTGTTGTAACGGCGTTGTAGGGCTTTAAAAAAGGTTTTTGATTTTTTCAATTCCAATGTGTTGATTGTTGTTGACAAAATTAATAATGCTAGTGGTCGTGAAATTTCATATAATATTTTAATGTTTGAAATTTGTGCGAGGCAAAATTTAATAGATAATGTCAATGTTCTCGTTGTAGAGTGATTAAAGGCATTTCATTTAGATGATACCAACATTTATTTATTGCAAGATTTATTATTATTCAATCTTATTTTTTATTGTTTTTAATTTAACAAATTACACTTGTTTTACAATGTTCCTTTCATTTCTTTTTTCAAAACTACTTGACACAATTAGTAGTAGTTGATATAATAATTGCATAATTTATTTAAAGCATACCCTTTTGGATATTTTTTGTTGTGTAGTATCTTAGGGTTGTGTTGGTTTGGAGAAATTGACAAATGAGAGAAGGTATACATCCCGAATATAAAGAAGTCATTGCTGTTTGTGCATGTGGAGAGACATTTTTGACAGGTACTGCAAAGAATGTTGATGCTTTGCGATTAGATGTGTGTGGTGCGTGTCATCCGTTTTATACTGGCAAACAAAAAAACTTGGATACAGGTGGGCGTATAGACAAGTTTAGAACCAAAGTTGCAGCCAAAGTTGCACCGAAGGCTAAAGCAACTAAGGCAAAGGTTGAATAAAAGGCAAAGGTTGAATAATTTGTTGTGTACAATGACGACAATTTGATTTTGTTGCCTACTGACAAATCTATAAATGGAATATTGCACTATATTAAGCAAGCTTTGCAATATACAGATGCCGATAAGGCTGAGCCTTATTGGTTGCTTTGTCATGTTTTGAGTTGTAGTAGGAGTGAATTGCAACAGTTTGATTTTTTGGACGATAGTCAAATTGTTAAAGTGCAAGAAATTGTACAGTCTAGAACAACAGGAATACCGTTGGATTATATATTTGGTAATACCAATTTTTATGGATTGGATATTCAAGTCAATCCTGATGTGTTGATACCTCGTATGGAGACTGAGTTGTTGTGTGAGTGGGTTATAAAATACATCAATAATACAGACAAGACTGTGACTGTGCTTGATTTGTGTACGGGAAGTGGTTGTATATCAGCGGCAATAGGTTCTTATTGTAATAATGTTATACTGACAGCAACAGATATTTCGTCACAAGCTTGTCTACTCGCAAGACAAAATTTACAAAATTTGTTAAAAGATAATGTTGATTGGCAAATAGTTTTGAGTGACTTATTTGACAGTATACCACTACAAAAATATGATATTATAGTTAGCAATCCTCCATACATTGCAAAAAAGGATAAATCAAAACTTTCGCAAGAGGTTTTGAACCAACCATCTATAGCACTATTTGGTGGAGATGATGGTTTGGATATCTATCGTCGTGTAGCAAATCAAGCATTCAACTATCTCAAAAATGGCGGCATGTTGGCTTTAGAGATAGGATACAATCAAGCTAATTGTGTGGTGGAATTGCTACGATACAATAAATTTGAGAATATAGAAGTAATAAAGGACTATAGTGGATTGGATAGAATAGTTGTAGCAAACAAAAATACTACTGAAGTTTGTTGTAAAATATAATGATATTCAGTTGTATAAACAATATGGTAATACAAAAATTCTAATATTAAATTGGAATATAGACAAATTTGATAAAAGAACAATAATTTTGTTGATGTCAATTTGTTGTACTAAGCATATTAACAATTAAAAGTCCCACAATTTATCATGAATACAACAAAATTACAATCAATCAAAGACAAGTATTTAGAGCTTGCAACAAAGGCAGCTGACACAAATATTGTAGGTACAACAGAATGGACACGCATAGTTAAGGAACAAGCTAGTCTAGAGCCTTTGGTAACAGTGTATGATGAGTATACCAAGGTTATGGCTGATATTGATGGAGCTAAAGAACTGTTGGCAGACCCTGAGATGACTGAGTTGGCACAACTTGAGATACAACAAAATCAAGAGAGAGTGCAACAACTAGAACAACAACTCAAAATTTTGTTGTTGCCCAAAGACCCTGATGATGACAAGAATACTATTGTAGAAATTCGTGCAGGGGCAGGTGGTGATGAAGCAGCATTATTTGCATCAGTTTTGTTGCGAATGTACAAAATGTATGCTGATACACGCCGTTGGAAGATAGAAGATATAGATATAAGTGATACAGGTATAGGTGGAATCAAAGAAGCTGTGTTTATTATAAAAGGGCAGGGCGTGTATGGTACTCTCAAGTATGAAAGTGGTGTGCATAGGGTACAGAGAGTTCCTGCTACTGAGACTCAAGGGCGTGTGCATACTAGTACAGTTACGGTGGCAGTATTGCCCGAAGTTGAAGATGTAGAAGTAGAAATTTTGGACAAAGATTTGCGTATAGATACTTATCGTAGTGGTGGGGCAGGGGGACAACATGTCAACAAGACTGAGAGTGCAATTAGAATTACTCATTTGCCGACAGGTTTGGTTGTACAATGTCAAGACGAAAAGTCACAGATTAAGAATCGTGACAAGGCAATGAGAGCATTAAAGTCCAAATTGTATGACTTTTATAAGAGTCAAGCAGACAAAGAATATGCTGACAATCGCAAATCACAAGTGGGTACAGGTGATCGTAGTGAACGCATTCGCACATACAACTATAGTCAAGGGCGAGTTACAGACCATCGTATAGGACTAACTATCTATGCATTAGAAGACTTTGTCAATGGAGACCTTAGCAAAATGTTAGATGCTTTAGCTATGGCTGACCAAACAGCAAAGCTAGAAAATAGTGATTTTTAGATTTGCAAATTGAGATAGTCGTCATACATTAAGATACAAAAACGAACTATTGTATAAATTTTATATACAGTAGTTTGTTTTTTATTTTTAAAATTTAAATTGTATAGTGTCAAAATATGTATTTGTGGTGAATCAATAAAAGATTGAATACAAAATTTGCTCTATTGCAAAAAATTTGTATTTTTTGCTTGTCAGTAAATATATATTGTGTTATACTACAAATACAGTTAGTCATAACTAACTGTATTTGTAGTATCAACTTTTTGATTGTATGATTAGCTTTTGCAATATTCATACAATAATATATATTTTAAGGAGAGTATATGAACAATATACAAACAAATAAAGCAACTCAATTAGATGTTGCTCACCAAGTGGTTAATCGCAAAAAGCTTGCTTTGTCAGGTACTAAGTTTGTTGCAAGAGTAGCTGTACTTGCAGGATTGATGGTAGCTAGCAAGTTGGCTGTGTACAATGCATTGCCTTTTGCAAGCTTTATTGACTTGACGGCAGTTATACTCATTGCTAGTACTATGGCATTGGGGTTTCGTACGGGAATTACAACAAGTATTGTGTTTATTTTGCTTGGTGCATGGATTTGGAGTGTTGGATGGTGGCTTTTGACTTGGGTGATTTGGTATCCGGCGCTTGCTTTGAGTGTAGCATTTTTGCCAAAAACTAGATTTAGTTGGGTATTTGCAGCTATTATTGGTACAGTCTTTGCAATAGCGTTTGCGTTGTTGTCATCTTTCTTGTATGTGCTTACATCAATGGACTTGATAGGCGAGGGACAAAATTTGTTTAGTACTTTTTGGGCATTTTATATAAGTGGTGCCGTTGCCACTTGGTTGGGTGTTTTGAGTTGGGTTATTACTTTATTCTTACTTACAAGACCACTAACTATAGCTATAGAGCGGATTGACAATATTGGGCGTGTGCATTAATAGTATTATTTAATACAGAACTCCGTATGTTGCCAAGCCAATCAACAAAAGTCCACTCAACCACCCTAAGTTGAGTGGACTTTTGTTTGCCAAAATTGTTCCTATTTTAAGTCCTATTTTTATACTTGCAAATGTAAAAAGCAATAAAAGAACTGCAATTATACCTACAAACAACGGAGTGATGTTGGACATTCCTGCCCCAAGCCCAATTGCCATGCCGTCTATTGACAATGCTAATGTCAAAAAAATAGCCTCTATGCCACTTATTATATGGTTGCTATCCCAGTCTGCTGCTTTGGGTTGATTGCATACTTGCACTATAAATTGCAAACTAAACAAGTTGAATTTGATGTGTTTGTCTAAGTTGTTTTGAGTTGTCAATTTCATTACAACATATGACAATAGTTTGTAAAATCCTAGCGTAAATAGTATAATAGCACCTATCATTTTGGCAGTATCAGGCAATATGTATTTTGCCAATTCATCACCCAAAGCAAGTGTAGCTACTAGAGTTGCTGAGCTTCCAAATATTATTATTAGCATGCTTTTGATTGGTATTTTTATTTTGTCATAACCATAACTCAGTCCAGTAGCTAGACAATCAATACTGCTAGCTATAGATATAGCTAAAGCAAATATTATCATTTGTGTATTCATATACTACATATATATGCAACTTTATATAGACAATTTACTACAAAGTATACACAGTCATGAGCGGATAGCCGTTATGTATAGCAATCTTTCTGCAACATGGAAAACCCTAGCAAAAAGTTGGAAGATGATAGGAGACATACCATTGACTGTAGACAGTTGATGTGTAGGGTTATATTCTAATTTAGAAATTAAATCATTGCGACAACGAACTTTTGTAGCTTGTGTATACACAACAAACTTATTTTATATATAGGAATCTACAAATAGAGTAGATTAAGGGAAGAAAATTAACATCAAATAAAATCAACTATAAAGCGTTCGGGGGTTGAATTCGCAACCCCAAAATAGCTTTTTTGGCATCAAAAAAGAATACTATTTCTTTTGTTGATTGTTTGTATCTTATTGTTAATATCTTCTACTTGTACTTGTGCACTCTCATATATATAAATATTTTAAATTTACTTAAATCAATCTTACTGTATTGGGTTGATTTTTCGTATCTAATTTGTTATAATGTTACAATGTTTATCATGTGCAATTACAATTGCAATTGTACTAATATTATTTATTGATGGATAAAAGTCTATATTTATTTTATATACTATTGAAATAGACTATAGGATTGTGATATTATGACTAGCGAAACTGCTTTTATATTTAGATCTAGACATAGAATTGACAAATACAGTTATTTGATTTGGCTTTTGGTTGTTAAAAATATAAAGAATAAGTATAGAAGAAGTTTTTTGGGTGTTTTTTGGACTGTGTTGCTTCCTTTGATGGAAATGCTTGTCATGACTATGATTTTTTCTCATGTCAATGGAGATATAGATAGTCGTGTATTTATCATGTGTGGGATTGTTGTATTTGGCTTTAATAGAGAAGCTACAAGTGGTGCGATTGGTTCGGTATTGGGTGCTAGGGGTTTGATAGATAGGGTATATATTCCTACAATAATCTTCCCACTTGCCAATACTTTTTCGGCATTAGCTAATATGTTGTTTTCAACCATTGCTTTGTTGTTTTTGATGTTGATTACGGGGTTTCCTATTACATGGCATTTTGTATTGATACTTATCAATATACCTGCACTAATTATGTTTTGTGCTGGAATTAGTATAGTGTTGTCTTCGATATATGTATATTTTAGAGATATTGGACAGTTGTATGGTATCTTTTTGCAGTTGTGGACTTTTGTTAGTGGGGTTTATATGAGCGTAGAGAGTTTTCCTGACTTTGCTCAAAGTATAGTAAAACTCAATCCTATGTATTATTTTGTCAACAATTTTAGAAGCTTGGTCATGTTTCAAACTATACCATCTCTCAATAATTATTTGTTATGCTTAGCAATGGGAGTAGTTAGTTTGGCAATAGGGTGTATTATATTTAGATTATTAAAAAAGAATTTTATACTTTATATTTAGTTTGAAGGTGTGCAAATAGAGTATTTAAACAGAAAAAAGAAACACTTAGAAAAAACAACCTTAAAGCTTTCTGGAGATTTGCAACCTCACAATAGATTTTTTGGTTCTTTTTTTGTTGTTTGTAGTTTATTGTTAATAACCACTCATTGTCTCTTTCTTAGTTTTTTATATTAACCAACAATATTTCAAGAGTTAGTATTTGTAGTTAACTAAGTTTAATAAATTTGCAATTTAATTAATCAATATGGAGATGTAGTTATTGAATATAATAGAAATCACTAATATGTCTATGCAGTACCGACTACAAAAGGAACGCATAACTTCTTTGAAAGAGTATATGATTAAGTTGGTGCAAGGTAAGCTACAAACCAACAAATTTTGGGTATTAAAAAACATTAATGTAAATATACTTAAAAATGAGTCACTTGCTTTGTTTGGACATAATGGTGCGGGAAAAAGTACATTGCTTAAGATTATTGCAGGTGTGGCAAATCCTACCAAAGGCAAGATAGTAGTCAAAGGCAGTATTGTTCCACTCATTAATTTGGGTGTTGGCTTTGACATGGACTTGACTGCACACGAGAATATTTATATCAGTTGTGCTGTACTAGGTTTTAGCAAAAAAGAGATACAAAAAAAATATGATAGGATAGTAGAGTTTGCTGAAGTTAAGAATTTTCTTGATGTCCCACTCAAAAACTTCTCTAGTGGTATGACTAGCAAACTTGGATTTGCAGTGGCATCAGATAGTCCTGCCGATATCTTTATAGTAGACGAAGTTTTGTCAGTTGGAGATGTCAAATTTCAAGCCAAATGTAGAGATAGGATACAAGACATACGCAAGTCAGGTACAACTTTTATATTTGTGACACATGATGCCAATTCTGCTGTCAATATGTGTCAAAAAGGACTGTGGCTAGAGCATGGTTGTATGATAAAGTATGGTGATGTAGATGAAGTGAGTAGGGCATATGCTGAAAGTATGAATAATTAGTCGGCAGTCTTATAAAAATAAACTAGAAATAATTGGTCTCAAAAAATTTTTAGCTATGACTTTTCAATAGCTTATAAATTTGAATTTTTATTGTAGTATCAAACTATATAGGGGGTAAAATGGGACAAAATACACATCAACAAGATACACACATTGCCCCAGAACAAGATGATGGAAACGAATTGAGAGTGATAAAACTCAACAAGCAAAGTCAAAATATGCCAACAATCAAGATATTGGTTGCTTGTCACAAGCCTGAGATAGTTGTTCAAAATGATATTATTTGCCCTATTGCCGTTGGAGCAGATAATGACAAAAAGATTCCTTTTCAACTAAAAGACAATATAGGTGATGACAGTATTTCTCATCTAAATGCTAGATTTTGCGAACTTACAGCTCAATATTGGGCATACAAAAATCTCAAAGCTGACTACTATGGATTTTTTCATTATAGACGATATTTGTCATTCAATCATCCCGACACAAAAGTAGAGATAAAAATCCCAGGAATATACAATAATATAGAAGAAGATTTTGGGTTGAATGAAACTAATATTTTAAAATTATTGCAAAGTGCTGACATGATTTTGCCACAACCAATCAAGTGTGTTAGCAACTACAAGCACTACAAAGCAGCTCATGATGTAAAAGATTTGGATTTTTGCTTGAGATATATATCACAAAAATTTCCACAATACAACAATGCTGTGCAAAAGTATATGAAATCCAATCTAGGTTACTATTGCAATATGTTTGTAACCAACAAAGAAATTTTTTTTGAGTATAGCAAATGGTTGTTTGATATATTAATGGCTTTTGACAATCAAAAAGATTATACAGATCTCAATTCTCAACAATTGCGTACAGTAGGGTATTTGGGCGAAAGGCTATTGGGCATTTTTGTTACGCATATTCAACTCACTAGACCTGATATCAAAATAGCACATGTTCCATTTGTAATAATAAAAAACACTCAAAACAATACACCACACATAGCAAAAAAAAAATATGGACCAAGTATAGCAGATAGTGTGGCAAATGTTATTATTCCAAGAGGTACTAGAGCGAGAGAGTATATAAAGAGAGTTTATATAGCATTTTTGGGTGGGAGATAGATTGAGAGCAACTTATTTATTGCATCTACAAACAAAAAAGTGATTGTTGTTTTGCAATCACTTTTTTTAATAGCTTATTTGATTTTTCCACTTTTGTTCTATATATTTTATATAGTCCAAATATAGTATCAACTGTTTGTCTTTTTGTTTTCGTACTTCGTTATAGTTGATGAGTTGCCAATTTTTTGGCATTGTCCAGTTATTGACGCTATCCAATTGTTGTTGTGAAACAGTTTTATAAAATTTTTTTTCGTCTAACAATACCACAAAAATACTCTTAAACATAATTACAAAGTCATACAGCCATCCTTTAGATGTGTATATTATATCATAATAACTTCGTTCTTCTCTAGACAAATGTCCATTGCCATTAGTTTGAGATAGTCCTGTAAGTCCAGGACGAACTGCAAATTTGGCATACTCCCACCCCTGGTATCGTTGTAGATATGTATCTACAAATGGTCTAGGACCTACAAAACTCATTTCACCTTTAAGTATATTAAACAATTGTGGCAACTCATCAATTTTGAGCCTTCTAATAATTTTGCCAACAAATGTTACAGAATTGTTGTTGCGAGTTATTACGGGGTTATCTATATCAAATGGGGTAGGTTTTATAAAAGATCTAAATTTGTAAAGTGTAAATATTGTTAGATGCATGCCAATTCGTTTTTGATTAAACAATATTGGTCCTCGTGATGTACACACAATAGCAATAGCAGTCAAAACAAGTATTGGTGAAAGCAATACAATTAAAACCAAAGACAGTACAATGTCAAAGGGGCGTTTTAAATATTTTTTGCCAAAACTCATGACTTCTATTTTATCATAAACTGACAAAATATGTCAAGTGAGAGTTTGGGGATGCTTGAGCAATAATTTGTCCACACCTACAAAAAAATGTTATTTACAATATTTAACATATATGATATAATTATGTGCGAAATAAGTTTTATTATAGGGATTGCAATTTTATTTTTTAGATAACCAAAAATTTATTATAGTCATTAGAGAAAAATATATAACCATGAAAAACATAAAATTAATATAAATGGAATTAATGATATTAAAAGCCATGATATGTGTTTAGAAAAATTAATTTTATTGGTTGATGTAATTATTAGAGTGATGTTAAATAAAATTGCTATTGTTCCAAGTGTGCAAGATATTATTAAAAATAGTAAAAACAAATCAAATGATAAATAGATGAAGTAAATCTTATAAATAAAGAAAAGCTACAAAAAGTTACTGTTAATATAAATTTGTAAATGATAAAAATTTTGTTATTGTAGTAAGTAGTTTTTTATATACCATATTGATTATTTTAAGAGAATAGATGTTAGAAAAGAATCTTATTCAAATTCAAAAAAGTGTTAGCTATTGGTATTGTAATATAAAGATATAAAATAATATGTACACAGTAAAAAGAGAAATAGTAGTAACTAAAATTGATCCAGTTACAGGAGAAGAAAAGATTATTCCGACAAGTGAATATGAGATTGAATGTAAAATAGAAAAAGATAAATATTTTGCTGAAAGAAAAAATACATGTAAAAGAGTATTTAATGTTGATATAGAAGATTTGGAATTTATTGAGAAGTGTTTAGAAAATGATAAATTAGATATAATACGCAATTATCAAGAGGGTAAGTTAACAATATTTGGAGAGTTTACATTATCTGAGATGGATTATATGCTTACAGTAATGAGACAGGAGAAATTAGATGTTGGTAGAAGGTTAGATATGTTTAAAAACTCACATAAAGAATCTCAATACAATGAGTCTAAAATTAAAGAGTTTGAAATGAGTTTATTAATTATAAATAATATTATATCTAAATTAATTCGTGCTATTTAGATATAATGTTGTCCTTTGTACAACAACATAGTATGGGATACAATTATTATGTATGATACGATACAAGTTTTTTTGATAGTATTTTTGTCAACATCTATAGTTTTGCTTTTATTGTGGATTGTTTTTGCTTCTTTATTTATAAAAAAGAGCAATGCAGTACAAATTAACAAAATTAAATATAAAATTAATTTTGTTTTATGTATAATTAGTTTGATTTTAGTGTGTATATTTTCTTTCGTTTTTAAAAGGGGAGCCATTTCTTTGATTGTATTGATAGCCAATATTTGTATTAATTTTTTACTGTACTTATTTGTTAAAATATAAGGAGTGCACAAATGTAGTAGATTAATTAAGGGAATGAAGTAAGATATAAATAAAAACAATCGTTGTACACTTTCAAAATATAATACTAGCAATTATCTAAAATAAAACATAAAGGCATTAGTTGTAATAAACTAATGCCTTTTGTGCTTTATTTATCATAATTTTATTGTTTGAATTATAATTACTTTGTTATAGCAACTACTATATTTTTAATTTGCTTAACAATTATAAACATAAATACATATCATGTATTTATGACTAATGATAAAAATAAAATATCTACTAATGTAATTATTGCTTCTAAAGATACTAGCAATGACTTGCCAATTGTAGTTGGTACAGATGGCATTCGTGGGGTATGGGGGATTGATATTGACAATAAGGTATGTAGTATTATTGGGCGTGCTATCAAGAAGTACTTTGGTGATGGAATATACATAATAGGTAGAGATAGTAGACCTAGTGGTTTGGATATTTATGATGCTTTGGTACAAGAATTTGATGATGGGGTAGATTTGTATGATTTGGGTATTGTTCCTACTCCGTTAGTGTCATATGCAACATTGCACAACAATGCAAAGTGTGGTATAGTTATTACCGCTAGTCACAATCCTAGCGAGTACAATGGTATTAAGCTTTTTGACAACAAAGGTACAAAGCTAGATAGCATGCAAGAGATAGAATTTGGACAAATATTAAAACAAGTACAATATTCTTATTTTGACAAAAATACTAAATCTAATCCAAATATACACAAAATAGATTTGACACAACAATATTTAGAACATCTAACTGACAATTTTGCATCATTTAAGGGGTTGAAAGTTGCATTGGATTGTAGCAATGGGGCTTTGGGCAAAATTGCAATTCGGGCTTTTGAAAAACTTGACGCAGAAGTTGTTGCATACAATACTCAACATGATGGCATACATATCAATGAGAATTGTGGAGCAATGTACCCAGAATTTTTGTTGGACAAAATGCAAGAGCAAAATATCAAGCTTGGTTTTAGTTTTGATGGTGATGCTGATAGAGTAGTAGTTTTGTATGACAACAAAGAAGTAGATGGCGATAGTGTATTGCTTAATCTTAGTAGTATAGTTGACTTTGAAAACAATCCAACAGTTGTGGCTACAGTATTGTCCAATGGTGGATTGGAAGCATCATTGCAATCTAATGGAATTGATTTGATTAGGACGGCGGTAGGAGACAAGAATATTGTACAAGCTATGTCAAAACAAGGATACAAATTGGGTGGCGAACAAAGTGGACACTATATAATAAATCCATATTCTATAACGGGTGATGGGTTATGTGCTGCACTGTGTTTTGCAAAATCTATTTATAAAGACCAACAACTTATATGCCCAAAATTTGTACAACTAATCCCACAAAAATCTGTAGACATTTTAGTATCAAAGTCCATAATGAATAGTCCAATCATGCTAGAATTGAATACAAAATATAGTACAATGTTGCAAGACAAAGGTAGGTTTTTAATTAGATATAGTGGCACAGAACCCAAGATTCGTATTATGGTAGAGAGTGTAGATAGTGTGTTAGTAGATAAAATATTAGAAGATTTTAAAACTAAGGTTTTAAGTTTTACGCAATAAGTGGTGAAAATAATTATTAATTTGCAAAACAATCAACATTTATTATTTATGTTGATTGTTTTGTTTTATACATTTATTTTATTTTGCTATTAGTAATGTTGATTATAAGGCAACTTAATGCTTTCCTTTTTGTATTAAAACAAACAAAAACATTTAATAAAATGGCTATAAACAGTTGTTTATTTTTTTTGTATGTTATAATTGCATAATCTTTTTAGATAGAAGTAATTAAAATAAAGGGGATAATATTATGGATAAGAAAAAATTGAGTTTGTGGCAATGTGATAGTTGGAGATGTGGAGCAATATATAAATGTGATTTAGAGAGAAATACGCAGTATGGAGAATCATGGTATGGAGAGCCATCACGACAATGAAATTGCCAGAATATTTTAGTGAGACTTATATAGATGTTTATGCATTTGTAAGTAATTCTTATATAATGTTTTCAAAAGAAGAATTGTCGTTGTTTCAGTTTGATGGGCTTACTATTATTTTTGAACTATTTAAAAAAATATTCTTAAAGATAGTAAGGAAGTTAGAGTTGTTTCTTTGATGAATTATGATAAAATTTCCTTTGATACTATTAATTAAGATAAATAAATATAATCAAAATAAAATTGTAATAAATATCAACTTGGGTTCTTACAAAAATAATGATGATATTATTGTAGATTTGAATGAAAAATTATTTTTTGATGTTAGTTTTAATGATAGAATTAAAGAAAACTATGAATTTAATTTTACCAACAATCCACTAGCAGCGGTAGATGCTTATGTAAATAGATACTATTAAAAATGAATACATTGCATTAATCCTTATAATAATTATACTTTATTAGCTATCAATATAAAAAGAGAAAACAAATAAAATTTAAAAATCAATCATTATTTGATTAGTGATTGATTTTTTGTTGAGTATCTTATTATACTACACAATAATATATTATTTCATTATAAAAAAGTGACAATGTCAAAACTTGACATTGTCACTAGTCTATGATATACTTGTATTGATGAAGTATACAATTGACAACACTAATGGCAAGAGATGTAAGGTTGAATTTAGCCTTGACAATCAAGAGTGGCAAACTGCCTTAGAAGAAGCTTATTTGGCTAATAGGGATAGATTTAAGATACAGGGGTTTAGACCTGGGAAAGCTCCAAGGGGAATTATAGAAAAACACTATGGTCCTGCTGTATTTGTAGAAGATGCTATCAATATAATTTTTCCAAAACTGTATGATAAAGTTTTGGAAGAAAATCCAAACATACAACCCGTGTCAGCACCTGATTTGGACTTGGCTACAGTTGAGCCAACTGTAGTGTTTAGTGCAGAGTTTGATTTGATGCCCAAGGTTGTTTTGGGTAAGTACAAGGGTTTGGAAATACATGATATAGCAGTAGAGATAGATGACAAAGAGATACAAGACCAGCTTGCTAGTGAAGCTCAAAAGTTGGCACGCAAGGTAAAGGTAGATAGACCTGTACAGTTGGGTGATATTGTTACATTTGATTTTAGTGGTAGCGTAGATGGTGTAAAGTTTGATGGAGGTACTGCAAAAGATTTTGAGTTAGAGATGGGTAGTGGGCAGTTTATCCCAGGGTTTGAAGACCAAATTGTGGGTATGGCAGTAAATGAAGATAGGGATATCAAAGTAGCTTTTCCAACTGATTATCACGAAAAATCTTTGGCGGGCAAAGATGCCGTATTTGCATGCAAAGTAAACAATATAAGTGTCAATCAAATTCCTGAAATAAACGATGCTTTTGCAAAAGATGTATCAGTATTTGATACTCTAGAAGATTACAAACAAGATTTGAAATCTAAGTTGATGGCAACCAAGTCCAAGCAAGCAACTACAACTGTAGACAATAATTTGTTAGATATGATAGTGGGGGATACCAAAATAGAAATACCTCAATCTATGATAGACAGACAGATAGATGTGAGATTGCGTGATTTTGAAATGATGTTATCTCGCAACAATATGGATTTGAATAAGTATTTAGAAATGACTCAATCTAACATCAAAGATATGAGAACTCATTTTGCTAAGGATGCCGAAAAAGCAGTAAAAGTCAATCTAGTAGTAGAAGAGTTGATTAAGGTAGAAAATATTCAGGCAAGTGATGTTGACATTGCAAATAAGTTAGAGAGTATTGCAAAAGAAAACAACATGACTATAGAGCAAGTAGAACAGGCAATCAAAGATGGACAATTAGACAAAGAACAAGTAGTTCATGCAGCAAAACTAGATAAGTTGCAAGCATTTATAAGACAACACAACACAATTTTGCCACCAAAGCCTACAGAAAATACAGTGTCTGACGCAAAGGCAGAACCCAAAAAGACAACCAAGACTAAGCCTAAGGCAGAAAATGTTGACAAAAAAGTTGAAAAAGATGTTAAGGTAGAAAAGTCTACAGAAAAGCTTGCAGAAAAAGAACCCAAGAAACCTGTTAAAAAATCTACTAAGTAGAAATAAAGTAGTAGTATATGATTTTTTGAAATGGATTTATATGAATTGTATATTGAAAGTAAAATATTAAAATTTTATTTGACAAAACAAGGTTTGAACAATCACTAATTAGAGTATAATAATTAAATAAGCATGTTTTGTGTATATCACATCTCAAAGATGGTATTTATACACAGACAATGTTTGCGGAGAATACAATGGATAATACAAAATATGACCAAACAATAGCTAATCTTGTCCCAATGGTGGTAGAACAAACTAATAGGGGTGAGCGTAGCTATGATATATACAGTAGGTTGCTTGAAGATAGGATAGTTTTTTTGAATGGTGAAGTCAATGATATTAGTGCCAATTTAGTTATAGCTCAGTTGCTGCATTTAGAGGGTAAGGATAGTACTAAGGATATTAGTTTGTATATCAACAGTCCAGGTGGTAGTGTTACCGCAGGTATGGGTATATTTGATACTATGAATTTTATCAAACCTGATGTTGCGACCATTTGTGTAGGGTTGGCAGCATCTATGGCAAGCTTGTTGCTTTGTAGCGGAGCAAAGGGCAAAAGGTTTTGTTTGCCTAATAGTGAAGTTATGATTCATCAACCATCAGGTGGTGCAAGGGGGCAAGCTACAGATATAGCAATAGTGGCGGAACATATATTAAAAACCAAAAAACGGCTCAACAAAATTTTGTCAAAAAATACAGGGCAACCGTTGGATCGTATTGAAAAAGATGTAGAACGAGATTATTTTATGGACGCTGAAGAAGCACTAAAGTATGGTATTATAGACAAAATTTATACTAAAAGAGACTAGTTTATCATTGTCACCTAATTAAAAGGTTGATAACAACAACATACTAATATCCCAAATTTTAATAATGAGTAAAACAAACAATACAAATATAAAAGATCAAGAATGTAGTTTTTGTGGTAGACCACACAGTCAAGTTCAACAAATGGTAGCAGGACCAATTGGCGAGTTTTTTCTTTGCAATACTTGTATAGAAGAGTGTGCAAGATTGGTTAGTGTCAATGCAAAAGACAATTTTAGCATTCAAGATTTGCCAACCCCTGTAGAGATAAAGAACAAGCTTGACGAATATATTATTGGGCAGGATACAGCCAAAAAAGTCCTAAGTGTTGCTGTCTACAATCATTATAAACGCATAAACTACAATTTGAAAGACAATAAATCTAATAGCAAGGATAGTATAGAGTTAAAAAAAAGCAATATACTTATGCTTGGACCTACAGGTAGTGGCAAGACTCTTTTGGCTCAAACTTTGGCTCGTATACTAAATGTGCCTTTTGCTGTGGCAGATGCTACAGCTTTGACTGAAGCGGGATATGTTGGTGAAGATGTAGAAAACATCTTGCTTAAGCTTATTCAAAACGCTAATTATGACATAGATAAAGCTCAAAGGGGAATAATCTATGTAGATGAGATAGACAAAATTGCACGCAAATCTGAGAATGTAAGCATAACTAGAGATGTATCAGGAGAAGGTGTGCAACAAGCTTTGTTGAAAATTATTGAGAGTACTGTGGCAAGCGTGCCTCCTCAAGGTGGACGCAAGCACCCTCAACAGGAATTTTTGCAAATTGATACAACCAATATACTTTTTATATTTGGTGGTAGTTTTGTAGGTTTGGAAAAAATTATAGACAAACGCAAAAATTCTAGCTCACTAGGATTTGGTGGGACTCTCAAAAATGCCGCAAGTGATGCAGAGATTGGTAAATTGTTGGCTAGTGTCACACCTACAGATTTGACAAAATATGGTCTAATCCCTGAGTTTGTAGGTAGAGTTCCTGTAGTGGTAAGTTTGAATGCTTTAGATCAGCAGGCATTAGTCAATATATTGACTACACCCAAGGATTGTTTGATACAACAATATACAAAACTTTTGGAGATGGATGGGGTTGATCTTAAGTTTGAACCTAGTGCAGTCAACGCAATAGCCTCCAAAGCAATAGAACTCAAGACAGGTGCAAGGGGATTGAGAGCAATTTTGGAAGAGACAATGATGGACATAATGTTTGATACCCCTACAGACAAGACTATAGAGAGTATAATAATAAGTGAAGATACTATTAAAGGTGAAAAACAGCCATTGATAAGACGCAAGCAAGCAAGCTAAATAATTGGCGTTATCAAAATCACTTATTTGTATTTGTTGGTTGTCTTAATATTGTAAAAACGCTTGTATTTATATGTGTCAAATCTCTTTATTTGTTGCTAAAAACATGAGATTATTAACGAATTATATAATTTAGACAAGGACTGTCTTGTAGACTTTTTCAAGTTTTGATGAGATAGTCCATTGTTATACTAAGGAGCAAACAAATGATAGGTATAATAGGAGCGATGCAAGTAGAAGTAGATAAGTTGATTGCATCAATGAGCGTAGATAATGTTTCTACAATAGCAGGAAATAAGTATTATTTGGGACAGCTATCGGGAGTTAAAGTAGTAGTAGTGTGTTGTGGGATTGGCAAAGTCAATGCTTCTATGACAGCTAGTTTTTTGATATCCAATTATCAAGTTAGTTCTATTGTCAATTTGGGGGTTGCAGGTGGATTGTCGCAATCTCTAAAAGTTGGTGATATTGTGGTGTCTAGCAAGTGTGTGCAATATGATTATCAAACAGATTTGGTCAATAGTCCTACGGCACACAATCTAGATAGACTTGGTTTGACATATTTGGATTGTGACACAAATCTTGTCAATAGTTTGCAAAGTACAATAGTTAAGTTGGGATACAATTGTATTGTTGGTATTGTTGCTACAGGGGATAAGTTTGTTGCGGACAAAACAATCTCTAATAGTATTGCAACAGAGTTTGGTGCGATAGCAGTAGAGATGGAGAGCGGGGCAATTGCACAAGTGTGTAGGCATGTTCAAATACCATTTGTGACACTTCGCACAATAAGTGATAGTGCAGATGACAATGCAGAAATTGATTTTGAACAAAATATGCGGATTACCGCTGAGAGAAGTTGCAAGATTATGCAAGATTGGTTGAATAATAATTCCTAGATTTGGATTGACAATTGTGAATGATTAAGAGTGAGAGATTGCTTTTTTGATAATATTTGTTGCTTTGTACAGACTTATATAATAAACTCTACAACAAAGGATAATAAAAATGAAAAATGACAATTTTTATATACCACCAATACAAAACGATGTAGACATGACATTTGATATTGATTGTGGTAGATTTAATTATAGGGTGGGAGCTATTATAATTGATAATGGTTGTGTATTGATGGCCAAAAATAAGAGTGTGAGATATTTTTATAGTGTTGGTGGTAGAGTTAGATTTGGAGAGACTAGCAGTCAAGCTGTTGTTAGAGAAGCTTTTGAAGAAACTGGTATAATGTTTGAGATAGATAGATTGGGTTTTGTTTATGAAAATTTTAGTTTTATGCAGTATCGTGGCAAGCATTTTCATGGTATTTCATTTTATTATTATCTCAAAAATCCATCTAGTTGGACAGATTTGAAGTTAGCTTTTTATGATAAGGATGCAAATGACCATGAAAGTGATCATATTCTAAAATGGATACCATTGGACAAAATCAAATCATACAATTTAGTTCCTGAGTTTTTTAAGACAGAATTGATTAAACCTAGTCAGTCCATAATGCATATCGTAGAGACAGGTGAAATGTAATGTCTATTTGTACACTCCCTTTAATAGATATTGGACTAATAAAAATTTGTAGAGATTGTTACTAAGTTTGACAATCTTTAGCTTTGGAGTTGTTTCACATAAAAACAATCAACATTACCAAAACTAATTTGGTAATGTTGATTGTTTTTGTTAAGGCTATTATTATTTATATTGTCATGCTTTTTGTGATTAGGGTGATGGGTAAGAGACAAATAGGGGAGATGCAACCATTTGAGTTTGTCATTACTTTGCTTATCGCCGAAGTTGCTGCTATACCTCTCAATGACCCACACATACCAATGCATTTTGGATTGATACCTATGTTTGTGTTGGTAATTTTGCATGTATTGATGTCAGTTCTTGCACGCAAAAGTATGTTTTGGCGGGTTGTGCTTAGTGGAAAATCTGTGTTGGTTATAGACAAGGGTACTATCAATTATAGCAATTTATTGAGTATGAATATGAATATTGGGGACTTGTTAGAAGCTATAAGATGCGAAAACAAACATGATATTTTGAATATAGAGTACGCTATTTTTGAGACAAATGGACAAATATGCATAGTCAACAAACCTGTAGACCCTACCAAACCAGAACCTAGCTTGTTGCCCGTTCCAATAGTCATAGATGGTAAGTGGGATTGTCAAGCTGCTACCAAAGTTGGCATAACTCAAACTCAAATTATGGATATATTATCTAGACGATGCATAAATAGATTTAGTCAAATAGCTTTGATAGATATTAGGCAAAATGGTATAGCTTATATTTGTACTAAGAAAAATGAAAGTTGGCAACACAAGTTGAGTGTTTTGGGAGAGTGGTAGAAATATATATAAATGGGGCAAATTTGTAGGTACAGAAACCTTTGACATAAAATTGTTAGGGTGTTATAACTATTGTTTCCAACAATAGTTGCTTGACTGACAAATATTCGTATTACATAAATTTAATTGCCACTATTGGAGAATATAAATGAAAAAAATAATGCTAGTTTTTGTATTGCTTCTTGCACTACTTTCTATATGTGTATTTGAGTTGGGATATACTCACAATGTATACAGTGGTTTGTGCGAAGATGCTATTAGTTTGGATACAGTAATAGATGAAATCAACAAAAGTACTCAAGATAACAAGGATAAAACAGTACATACAGCAGCTACTATACGCATTGTAGACAATATATTGTACAATTGGCAACTACACAAAAGGTGGTTAATGTCATTTATTCATCACAATATTTTGCTAGAACTGGATAAATCTATTATAAGATTGCACACACTAGTATATATAGACATGTACGAAGATTGCAAAGTAGAGTGCAAAAGTGTAATAAATCTACTCAACGAGCTGCGTGCATACAACAAGTTTTCTATTCAAAATATTTGTTAATAAAAGGAGTATTAACCTAAATGCCAAGTACAAGACGCAATAGCCGTCCAACTCATGTTGCTACTAACAACAATAGCAAGCTTAAGTTGTGGCTTATAATTGGTGCGGCACTGTTGGTAACAGCTATAATAGTTGCAATAGTTATGTCATCAATCAACAAACATAAAGAAGATAATTTTCATAGCCAAAATGGATTGCCTGCTCCTCAAAATGTAAGAGTAGTAGGAAATACTGTTATGTGGGATATTGTACCCAATGCAAAGTCTTATAGGGTATATTTGGGCGATGAACATAGTTTTTTGGGGACATCTTACAGTAATGAGTTTATTGTTAATGACTTATTTCCAAGTGATTACAAAATTTCGGTAGTTGCTGTAGATACTGATGATATCTCTAGCGAACTTATGTCAAAATCAGTTGATGTAGACTATTCTACTTATGAAGGTGTGACTCTCAATCTTGCTGCTCCACAACCAAAAATGAGAGGAGATAATGTATTGGAGTGGGAGAGTATCCCAAATGCTGAAGGATATGGTATAAGTGTCAATGGTGAGGAAATAGCACAAGTCAAAGAAACTACATTTGATCTCAACGAGTTATATGACGGTATTCATCAAGTCAAGGTTCGTGCAATTAGTGATGTAGAAGTATTTAATGACTCATTTTGGTCAGGACCAGAATTTTTCTTGCAAGAACACAATCCATTGAGAGCTCCAGTATTGAAAAAATATGCTAGAGAAGTTTCTTGGAGTCCGGTTAAGGGTGCTACTAGATACGAAGTATCTATCAATGGCAACATAACACAAAAGACAGCAGTATCTTTTGATACTTCTAGTTTGCCAGATGCTTCTTATACTATCAAGACAAGAGCTATCAACGGTCCTAGTGTAGGTGAATGGTCAGACCCTATTGATTTGATAGTGGGAAGTGGTCAAGGTGGTGGCGACACAGGTGGAGGAAACCAAGGTGGCGGCGGTGATACAGGTGGCGGAAATCAAGGTGGCGGCGGCGACACAGGTGGAGGAAACCAAGGTGGCGGCGACACAGGTGGTGGAGAACAACCTGGTATAGTTGGCAATCTAATTTCTCCAAGTATAATTTATCTTCACCAAAGAATACAGTGGGGTGCTATCAATGGTGCTACTAGTTATGATGTAAAAATCAATGAAGTTATTACTAATCAAACAGGATTATTCTTTTTAGGCAAGGATTTGGGAAAAGAACCAGGTGTAAGGGTATGTTTTGTAAGATCTAGAAATGGTAACGAAGTATCAGAATGGTCTAATGTAGTAAGACCAACTGTAGGATTGGCAGTACCAACTGCTGTGATTAATGGTACTACTCTTTCATGGGGTGCTGTCACTGGAGCTACAGGATATGAAGTGTGTATAGATGGCAAGATGTTTAACGAACAAAAGACTACTGAGTACAGTATTGCAGGACTTGGTAATGGCGTTCATTCTATAGGAGTAAGAGCACATATGAGCGGTCACCCTAATTTGTATTCAAGCTTCTCTAAATCAATAGGTTTGAGTATTGGACAATCAGACTCCAATTTGGCTACTCCTTTTATAGGATTGGTAGAAGATTGGCCGTTGGAAGGCGGGGGCGGTAGAGTTAGGGCAATATTCTGGAATCCAGTAGCAGGAGCAACAGGATATGATATATCAGTAGATGACAATCAAGTTGTTTCAGGAACAAACTATACTCAATACTTCACAGATTGGTCATCGGGCAAGCATACAGTCAAGGTTAGGGCTGTAAGTGGTTCTTCTACAGGTTCATGGTCAAATGCAATTACCTTTGATCCAGATGTAGAAATGGATAGTGATACTATCAACGGAACACCTACAGAAAACAATTTGCCTACACCATCACTAGGTTTTGGTGGGTGGACAGCTATGTGGCAGCCTGTAAGTGGTGCAACAGCATATCACTTTATGATTAATGGTACGGATTATATTCAAACTGAGACAAGTCTCACATTCCCGTCTAGTGTAAGTGGATTGGTGCAAGCTAGAGTTAGGGCTTTGAATAATGTAGACAAATTGAGTCAGTGGTCTAATGTATTGATTGCTTCGTTCTAAAAAATAGTATAATTACAAAAAAACAGTATCATTACAAAACTAATGATACTGTTTTTGCATATTAAAGCTAAATTTTATTTTCAAAAACTATTTCTATGCTTACATTTTCAATAATAAATTAATTTAAATATAAAGAGTAATATTCTATAGTATTTATTTACAAAAATTGTCAATAATAAATTATATATATGTTGACTAATGAAATGTTTTACTATCTTTATTTGTAAAAATTTTGAAAACAAAGACAATATTGTTGACTTTTAAATGGAAAAATTATATAATATCAAAATGTATTGTTTGAAATTTTGGTAATATAATATGCTAGAATTGTAGCAATATTTGTTGAATTGTCTATGATATTGTGCATGCAATTGGTTGAAATTGCGATACAAGTGAGAGATTTTTGTTAAACAAATAAGCAACTTATTGGAGAAAAAATGCAGAACCCCAATACTACAATTAGACCAAAGAGAAAGATGACTCGTAAAGGTTCTATAATCAAGTTTAGCATTTTGGGTGCTATTGTTTTGATTATTGCTCTCTTGTCTGTCATATCTTTTGATGTGCCTTTTATTTCTAATGGTATTTACAAATTCAACTCATTTGCTAGCTCTATCAATATTGGTACAGACCTTAAAAGTGGAGCTTATGCAGTATTTGAAGCCAAGGAAGTTCAAAATGATGAAGAAGTATCCAATTTGCCTCAAAGGATAAATGAAACAAGGGATAGATTTTATACAATGTTGTCTGATAGAGGATATCCTGATGCAAATGTATCAATAGAGGGAATAACTAGGATTAGGGCAGAAGTTCCTGATGCTAATGATCCATCTACAATATTCCAATTGGTAGACAAAGCAGCTAAGTTGATAGTTAGAGCTGAAAGTGATAGTGACGAAAAGGGTGATTTGGTATTGGGTGAAAAACATCTTGAAAAGGCATGGGTTAGACAAACTCAAGGGCAGTATAGTGTCAATGTAAAGTTTAATAAAGAGGGAAGTGCAATATTGAGTAGACTAACTAATAAAGGCACGGCTACAGTTGTCACTCGTGTAGAAGGACAAGAAGATGCTACAGTTAGTCTTAACAATCATATTTCTAATGGCGAACTTTCTTTGAGTGGAAGTTGGGCAAATAGATCAGATGCTCAAAATTTGGTTGTTCAAATAATGTCAGGTAGTTTTTCAACTCCTATGACTATTTTGGAAAATGATATAATTACACCGACATTGGGGGATATTGCATTGCCACTAGCTATGCTTGCAGGGTTGCTTGGTGTAGTTGCAGTTATGGTATATTTGTGTGTTGTTTACAAACTTTTGGGTGTAGTGGCTAGTGCATCTATACTGTTGTTTAGCGTTCTAATGATGTTTTTCTTGTATTTTGTACCTTGGTTGCAATTGTCATTGCCTAGTATAGCGGGTATAATTTTGACTATTTTGATGTCAGTAGATGCCAATATTGTTGTTTTTGAACGCATAAAAGAAGAGTATCGTCAAGGAAAATCCATCAATGCATCAGTCAATGCTGGATTTAGACGAGGTGTAGTATGCATAGCAGATGCTAACATAGTCTCATTTTTGGTAGCGGCTAGTATGCTGATATTTGGTACAGGATTTGTCCAAAGTTTTGGTATTGTTATGTTGATTGGTATATTGACAACCATGTTTAGTGCTGTATTTATGTCCAACAAAATGCTTAAGTGGGTTATGGCTATGACTGGTGAACAACCTTCAAAGTTTGGATTGACACGACCTGATGGAGTTGTAGAAATTGCTGACAAACCTGATGATAGTGGTAAACCAGAAAAAGGAGACTTAGTATTTGATGGAGTCGTCTAAAAATAATATGATGAAAAATATCAACTTTATCCAAAAATACAAACTCTTTTTTGGGATATCTTTTGCAATAATTTTTATAGGCTTGATTGCTGGAATTGTGCAAATATTTGTATCAGGGAGTATGTTTAATGTAGGTATAGATATTGCTGGTGGTTATAGCATGTCTGTTGAGATAGGAGATGTTAGACTCAACAATGATACTGAAAAGGATTGGAGAGAAAAAATTACTAAGGCTGCCGAATCTGCAAGAGTTGGTGATGACGGTCGGGGTATCAAGGTAGATAGTTTGCAAAGACAAGGAAGTGGCACTAGAGAAGGTTTTTTGATACGCTATAAGGGTGTCAAGGCTGATGCAGATGAAGACTATGAGTTGTTCATGCAGGACCTCAATGCATCTATAAGAGAAGCAGTCAATAAGATTGTCAGTCCTAATGGTGAATTTGATGGGCGTGTAGGTGAGGGCTTCAAAACTAGTGCTAGCTTGCCTCCACATTTGATAGGTAGATTTGTGTTGGCATTGTTGGTGGCATTGTTGGTTATTACTATTTATGTTGCTGTGAGATTTGATTTTGTAAGTGGATTGGCAACCATTTTGAGTATGCTACATGATGTGCTCATTGTGTTTGCTTTGATGGCAATATTTAGAATCCAACTCAATGGAGCATTCTTGGTTGTGGTTGCGGCTTTAGCAATATATAGTGTCAATAATACTATAATTTCTTTGGATAGAATTAGAGAAAATGTCAAGAGAGTGCGACATGAAAATAATGGCTTTAGTGCCGATATGGGGACAGACTTTGCTAATACAGGTACAAATTCTAATTTGACTAGATTTGTTAATATCGGTATAATTTCTGTCGCAATTGTAGTATTTTTGCTTGGTATAGCTGTGCCGGGTGTTCGTACATTTATGTTGCCACTCTTGATTGGGCTAGTTTCTTGCTTGTATAGTGGAATATGTATTACACCTACGATATGGGCTAAGGTAGTCAACAAACATCCAGACTATCTACAAAGAGGTGCTTTGACTACCAATATTCGTCATTGGTTTGGGACAAGGTCCGAACTTAGACGCCAACGAAAAGCAACCAAATTGGCTACTAAGAACAAAAATGAAGAAAATACTTCTCAAACATTAACAACCCAAGAGAGTATAGAATAATATAAAAATACTATCCTACAAATTAATTTTGATAGGATAGTATTTTTTTGTATAGTAATTAAAATTATTCATTTAATTAGGAGTGTACAAATATAGTAGATTAAGATGGAAAGGAAGTAACACCTAATTAATAAAAACACCTTTAAGCGTTTGGGGGGATTCCCCAAGAGCTTTTTTTGGCGTCAAAAAAGAATAATGTTGTTTTGTTGAAAGTTTGTACTTTATGTTAATAATATCTCGTTGTATACTCTCATTTAATCAATTAAATTTGAACCAAATATTGCTTAATAAAAAACACTTAATAATTGTAAATAAACATGCTGTAAATTAGAAAATTGACAATTCCAAAATTTGGTATTGACTTTGACAACCACAATATAGTGTGATATCATATTATAAATAATAGTGTAGTTGTGTATATTTTGGAATGTTGGAATATTGGGGTATACGACAAAAAGTGTATATTTGTAGTTAAAAGTGTACAAACTATCTTTAAGCATCATATGGTATAGTCTTGTATTTGAGTTGGATTTGTATCTGGTTTGAGTATATGACGAAGCAGGACAATAGTTGCTATAAAGGAGTTTAGTATGAAAAATAGTACACTTTTAGGATTGGGTATAGGTATGGTTGTAGGAGCTTATCTTGTAGATACTTTTCAACCTGCACAAGACTTGGTAGACAATTGTAAACGCAAAATAAAATCTAATGCAAGTCAATTATCCAAATATTCTAAGAACAAAATTCAAGAAGTGATAGAATAATCACCTTTATGATTTGTTTATATACTTGAGCATACTTGTTGCGTATTTGTTGTGAGAGCAATATCTACATGCTAACGGGCAAAGCTTCATACTTTCCAAAAACTGCACTACACTAGTTGTATTGCAGTTTTTTTTGTGTTATTTTGATGTGATTATTGTCAATCAATATTAAGTTTTATAGCAACAAAACTATCACATTTACATACGAGGGAATTTAATGAAAAACAAATATGATGGTTCACCAAGAGATATAGACAAATGGAATACTGCCACTATAGAATCTAGCAAGGATTATCAAGCTATGTTTGATTTGGCAGTGTGCTTTGATTTTGGTGCAGATGGTGTAAAAGAAAATCATGACAAAGCTTTTAAGTTGTACCAAAAAGCAGCTGAAAAGGGCAACAATTGGGCAGCTTATAATTTGGGTTGTGTTTATTATTTTGGTACTAATGGGCAACAAAAACGAATAGATAGAGCTATACAATATTTTAAGCAAAGTTTTCAACAAGGCAATGCATGGGCGGCTTACAATTTGGGTGAACTTTGTGAAAACGGTGAGGGTATGGTTGCCAATCTTGCAAAAGCATACGAATGCTATGAGTATGCTTCTAAGTATGCTGTTACTGAGTCGTATGTAGCTTTGGGTAGGTTTTATTTTCATGGTTTACATGTCAAACAAGATTTTGTACATGCTTTTAATTTGTTCAAAATTGCAGAATCATCAGGGTCTATTGTTGCATTGCAACAAATTTTTGAATGTTATAGATTGGGTATAGGTGTAGAACAAAATTTGCAAGAGGCATACAATACTGCTTTGTTGTTGCAAGATGCCAACTATTCTCCTGTGCAATTGTTTTTGGCTGATTGTTATAGAAATGGCAATTTTGTAGAAAAAAATGAATTTCAATCTTACGAACTTTATCAAAAATCAGCCGAAAATGGCAATGCAATAGCACAATCCAAGTTGGCTGATATATATTATGAAGGTAAGGTAGTAGATCAAAATTATGCATTAGCTGTCAAGTGGTACAAAGAAGCGTCCAAGTGCAAAAATGCAAAAGGTTTTTTTGGGCTAGGTGTGTGTTTTAATCATGGACATGGTGTATTGCAAGACAGTGCTAAAGCTTTCGAATTTTTCAAAAGGGCGGCAGAACTTGGTTTTGCTCCTGCTATGTTGCAATTGGGTAAGTGCTATGATTTGGGATTGGGTATAGCATTGTCTAAGGATAAGGCTTTTAGCTGGTACAAATCAGCAGTAGAACTTGGAGAGAAACAAGCTTTTGATTGGTTTGAAATCAATGCACAAGCGGGTTTTGTGTTTGCAGAGTTTATGATGGGAGTGTTGTTGCAAAAAGGTATTTGTTGTGAAGTTGATATAAAAAAAAGTATTGAGTGGTATAGGTTAGCATCAATTGGTGGTGTGCCATCAGCACATTACAATTTGGCACAGTTGTTAGAGCAATCTACTACTGACAAATATGATTTGGAAGAAGTCTTTAATTTGTATCTAAAATCTTATCAAGCTAGAGTAGAAGGGAGCATATATGATTTGGCAAGGTGTTATGATTTTGGTATAGGTACAAGACAAGAACACAAAAATGCACTAGCTTTGTATAGTCAAATTCCAAACAATCCCAACGCAATGATTCGGTTGTACAAATATCTTACTGATGGAATATATACAAAAAAAGACTTGTCTAAAGCATTTATATTTTGCAAAAAACTTGCAGAATTGGAGTATGTAGAGTATCAACACGAACTCGCAGAGTGCTATAGTCATGGCAAGGGTACAGTACAAAATTTGCAATTGGCATTTGCTTGGTATTTTAAGGCGGCAAACGCAGGATATGCACTTTCTCAAATTAGACTTTGGGACTGTTATTATTGGGGTAAGGGAGTAGACGCAAACAAGGAATTGGCATATAAGTGGTGTCAAAAATCTGTATCTCAAGATTTGCCTGAAGCTAAAAAAGTATTAGGTGACTATTATTATTTGGGTGAAATGGTTGGACAAAATTATATTAAGGCGTGTGTGTACTATGTGCAAGCGGCTAAGCAAGGCTTTGAACCTGCATATAAGAGAATACAAGAACTTAATAGCGAACATTTGATTGAGAGTTGGTAATTGTATTGATTGTATGAATATTAATAGGGGGAATTTTATATCAATCACGATATTTCAAAACAAATTTTGGACAAGATGTCAACTGTTGTGCCAAATGCTAAGTGTGAATTGTACTACAATACGCCATATCAATTGTTGATAGCTGTTGTATTGTCTGCTCAATGTACAGATATAAGGGTAAATCAAGTGACAAAAGTATTGTTTGATTTGGCACAAGATCCCATATCTATGTTGGAGTTGGGGGAGAGTAGATTGCAACAAATACTGTATCCATTGGGTTTTTATAAAAACAAAACAATAAATGTACTAAAGCTTTCTCAAACACTCTTAGATAATTATGATGGACAAGTCCCAAGCGAGAGACAAGATCTAGAAAGTTTAGCCGGAGTGGGACGCAAGACGGCTAATGTCATATTGATGGAGTGTTTTAATCAGCCTTTTATAGCAGTAGATACACATGTATATAGAGTATCTCGTCGTCTAAATTTATCCAATGCTACAACACCAAATGGTGTAGAAAAAGATTTGTATCAAAATTTGCCAATTGAATTACATCACAAAGCTCATCATACAATATTACACTTTGGTAGATATTTTTGCAAGTCTCAAAGACCGTTGTGTGATGGGTGTGTAGTTAGGGATTATTGTACTTTTGTTATGTAAGATTATAGTTCAATAACTGTTTTTCAAAACAACTCATCAATTTATTTTTGTTTTAAATAAAAGCAATATATACAACCCAATATTATTTTTAACACTATCAAGGAAAAAATAATGCAATCAACAAAAGCAAAACAACAAGATATAGATACTAAGATATTTTATATATTGTACAAAACTTTGGGACAAGATATAGATGTAGTATCTTTGGCTATAAAAGATAATGAAAATTATGCCAAACTTATAGCAGATTGGCAGAAAAAAAACAACTACAAAATTTTGTTGTGGCGTGGTTGGTATAAGCATGACGAAACTCAAATAACATTTAATTATTACTATCATCATTACAAAAAAGTTTTGATAGAAGAAATGCTTAATCAAGTAGCAACATACAGAATAGGAAATATAATCAACTATTGGGACAAACGAAAAAAGACTTTTGTAAAGATAGATGTATCTATTTTTAGTTTGTTTTCACAGTTTGTCAATTGAATATTTGTATAGTGCTAAACGGGTTTGTATTATAAGTTGATGACAAAAATATATTATTATTTCGTCAATAAGTACTAGACTAAGGAGTAACCAGTTGGATAAATATATAAAAAAGGGCAACAGTATAACAGACAATTTACAACTAAATATTCGTAATGCACAAGAAAGAATATACTTGGTTGTAGGAGATGACAGTGTTGTCAATGGTACAATAAATATAGGCAATGCCAAAATGACAATTGGAGATAGAGTTATGATAAATGGCTCTACCTTTTTTTGTGCAAATAGTATTGTTGTAGGCAATGATGTACTTATATCATGGGGATGTACAATAATAGACAACAATTCACATTCTACAAATTCGCAAGATAGAATAAAAGAACTTGCAACAGCAAAACAAGATTATGAAAATGGCACTTTAGGTAACAACTCAGATTGGTCAATAATTGGCAATGCACCTATTGTAATAAAAGACAAAGTCTGGATAGGATTTAATTGTATAATAACAAAGGGTGTGACAATAGGTGAAGGTGCTATTGTAGCAGCAGGTAGTGTTGTAACAAAAAATGTACAACCTTATACAATAGTAGGTGGCAACCCAGCAAAATTTTTGAAAAACACTATATAATAATTTTGTGCTAAATTGGTTTTGTTGAAAGTTTATATTTTATTGTTGATATCTGTTCTGGTACGCTTTCAAAATAAATACCTTGCAATCTAATATTGCAAGGTATTTATTTTGTTAATGTTTATCATCTTTATCAATTTCAAAAATACCACATTTGTCGCACGACATTATCCCAAAAGCAATTTCTTCTACATTTTCGTTGGATAGGCATTTGGGGCAAATAGGGTAGCTTTGAGCATCTTCTTCACTATCATCATGTTTGTTGACTAGCATTGAGTTGATTCCCTCCAAAAACATTAATAAGTATAAACTATTATGGTTACAATTTTATTATATAATATAATTACAAAAAAATCAAATAGTATAGTTGCCAAAAAATATTGTCCTAATATTATACGAGTGTACAAATTAGTATATTAATATGGAAAGAAGAACACTCCTATAATAAAAACAGCAAAGCGTTTGTATCGTACCCCACAAGATATTTTGGGGTTCTTTTTGGGCGTCAAAAAATAATAATGTTGGTTTTGTTGAAAGTTTATATTTTATTGTTAATAACTTACTCTTTTATACTCTCAATGATAATAATGTATTAATCATTAAGATTGTAATGTTGTTTATTTTAATTAAAAAATTGGATTATGTTTCTTTGTTTGACCTTTATATTTCCATTCTTTTATTTTTGTAGGAATTACTTTTATCATTTGCAAAAATATCCAAAATATGTTACAATACCCGTTGAATAAAAATACAATTTTACCAAAAATTGCAGTATGGTTAGTTTGCTGCAAAGAGAAAAACAACATGAATGAAAAGATAATTATAAAGGGTGCAAAAGAAAATAATCTAAAAAATATCTCTCTAGAGTTGCCTAGGGACAAGCTTATTGTCTTTACGGGATTGAGTGGTAGTGGCAAGACCAGTCTTGCCTTTGACACTATATTTGCTGAAGGGCAAAGAAGATATGTAGAGAGCTTGTCGGCATATGCTAGAATGTTTTTGGGGCAGATGGAAAAGCCTGATGTAGAGAGTATTGATGGGCTTAGTCCAACAATCTCTATAGACCAAAAGACTACTAGTCGCAACCCTAGAAGTACTGTTGGGACAGTTACTGAGATTTATGACTATCTTAGATTGTGTTATGCAAAATTGGGGGTAGTGCATTGCTATGAATGTGGTAAGGAAATTTCTAGATTGTCAATTGATGTCATTGTAGATAAGATTAGAGAATTGAGCGATGGTTGCAAGTTTACTGTAGAAGCTCCAATTGTAAGAGGACGAAAAGGCGAACACAACAAGCTTTTGGATAGTTTTAAAAAGTCAGGATTTTTGCGTTGTAGAGTAGATGGTATACTGTACAACATGGAAGAAGAAAAGATAAATTTGGATAAAAATCAAAAACACACTATACACATAGTGGTAGATAGACTAATCAACAAACCCGATATCAACAAACGCCTAAGCGATAGTGTAGAAACAGCTCTAAGACATGGTGATGGATTGGTTGCTATAGTTGCAATGGACGGTGATAATGAGTTGGAACCAGTATTGTACAATACCAAGTACGCTTGCCAAGATTGTGGTATAAGTATAGAAGAAGTAGAACCTAGAATGTTTAGCTTTAATAGTCCATTTGGAGCATGCAACAATTGTTCTGGACTAGGTTATAAGCAGCAAATTGACCCCGAATTGATTTATGGTGACGGAACAAAAAGTATCAATCAAGGAGCATTGAATGTATCAGGTTGGAACAATGATGGTGGAATAGGTGATTCTTTTTTTAATGCATTGGCTAGGCGATATAGATTTAGTCTCAATACACCTTTCAAAGATTTGCCTAATAGTGTAAAAGATGTCTTGTTGTATGGTGACAAGGAACAAATGGAAGTCAAGTACGAGGGTAGTACTTTTAGTGGTGTAATAAAACGCAGTTTTGAAGGAATAGTCAACAATCTTGACCGTCGTTATAAGGATACTACTAGCGAATATGTAAAGATTGAATTAGAAAAATACATGTCCAATGTCCCATGTCCTGATTGCAAAGGGCAACGCTTGCGACCAGAAGCATTGAGTGTGCTACTCAACGGTATGTCAATAGCTCAAATGTGTGCTATGAGCATTGCCGAATTTTATAATACAGTATCCAATTTTAAGGCAGAGCAAGGACAAGAGAATATAGTAGAGCCTATATTTAAAGAACTTGTATCAAGATCAGGATTTTTGGTAAATGTAGGATTGGATTATTTGAGTTTGTCTCGTGGAAGTGCGACATTGAGTGGGGGTGAAGCTCAACGAATAAGACTTGCAACCCAAATAGGTAGTGGCTTGATGGGAGTTTTGTATATTTTGGACGAGCCTAGCATAGGATTGCACCAAAAAGACAACGAAAGGCTACTCAATACACTCTTCATGCTTAAGAATCTTGGAAATACTCTAATTGTAGTAGAGCATGATGAAGATACTATGCGTAGTGCAGACTACATTGTAGATGTAGGACCAGGAGCGGGTGTGCATGGCGGTGAAATTATAGCAGTAGGTACAGCAGCAGAAATTATGGCACACCCTACATCTATCACAGGAAAGTATCTTTCGGGCGAATTTCATATACCCGTACCTACAACTAGACGCAAGCACAGTGATAAGTGGCTTGAAATAACAGGGGTCACTCAAAATAATCTCAAGTCAGTAGATGCCAAGTTTGCAATAGGTTGCATAACCGCAGTGACAGGCGTATCGGGTAGTGGCAAGTCTAGCCTTATCAATCATGTATTGTATCCTGCACTTTCCAATCAAGTAACTCACACAAGGCACAAAGTAGGCAAATATGACACTCTCAAGGGGTTTGAGTATATAGACAAAATAATAGATATAGACCAAAGTCCAATAGGTAGGACACCTCGTAGCAATCCTGCAACTTATACGGGGGTATTTACTGCAATTAGAGAACTGTTTGCCAAGACAAAAGATGCTAGAGAACGCAATTTTTTGAGTGGAAGATTTAGTTTTAATGTCAAGGGTGGGAGATGTGAGAACTGTAGCGGGGACGGAATAATAAAGATAGAGATGCATTTTTTGCCTGATGTATTTGTGTCTTGTCAAGTGTGCAAGGGAGAAAGGTACAATAGAGAAACTTTGGCAGTTAAGTATAAAGACAAAAACATTAGTGATATTCTCAACATGACTATAGAAGATGCTGTAGTTTTTTTTGAAAATATTCCGTCAATTTACAACAAAATTTCTACTCTCAAGGAAGTTGGGTTGGGATATCTCAAATTGGGACAACCCGCTACACAACTGTCAGGTGGTGAAGCTCAAAGAGTAAAGCTTGCTACAGAGTTGGCTAAACGCCAAACAGGCAAAACACTTTATGTATTGGACGAACCTACAACAGGGTTGCATACTCATGATGTAGCAAAACTTATAACTATATTGCAAAAACTAGTAGAGGGGGGCAATACAGTAATAGTAATAGAACATAATCTAGAGGTAATCAAAGTAGCGGACTATGTCATAGACCTTGGACCAGATGGCGGTGCAAAAGGTGGGACAGTACTTGCCATTGGTACTCCTGAAGAGATATGTAGTGTAGAGAGTAGTTATACAGGACAGTTTTTAAAAAAAATTTTGAATAAATAGATAATAGTGTATAACGAGAGATAGCTAACAATAAAATACAAACAATCAACAAAACCAGCGTTATTCTTTTTTGACGCCAAAAAAGAACCAAAAAAGTATTTGGGGGGTTGCGAATCCCCCCAAACCCCCGAACGCTTTAAGGTTGATTTTTATTATTTAAGGATTACTTCTTTCTATCTTACTGTACTCTATTTGTACATACTTACAAATTGTTTTCTAAATTGTCAATTGACCAAACATTATCTTAAGTGGTATAATCTTTGTATGAATATATTGCACATAACGCCAAATTCTGTAGCCGAAGAATTGGATATAAAAGCGGGGGATAAGTTGATTGGATTTGATGGCAAGGACAAGGTAGACTTTATAGATTATCAATACTATAGCTCTCAAGAAGAATTTGTGATGAGTATACAACAAGATGGTGATATTGTAGACTTTGAAATAGTCAAGAGCGTAGAAGAAGATTTGGGGCTAGAATTTGAAGATAATATAGCAATCAAGCAATGTCGCAACAAGTGTGCATTTTGCTTTATAGACCAAAATCCACCCAATGTACGCAAGAGTTTGCACATAAAAGACGATGACTATCGTATGAGTGTAGTTAGTGGCAACTTTATTACTCTTACCAATCTAAAAGAAGAAGATTATACTCGTATAATTAGTTATGGATTGTCGCCCTTGTATGTAAGTGTGCATAGTACTGATACAGCAACACGCCAAAAATTGTTGGGAAATCTCAAAGCCAAACCTGTACTGCCAATTTTAGAAATGTTGCATGCTCATGGTATAGTCATTCATGCACAAATTGTATACTGTCCTACTATCAACGAAGATTATGTAAAGAGTATAAAAGAACTCAGTCCATTTGTAAAAAGCACAGCAATAGTGCCATTGGGTTTGACCAAATATAGCAAAAATGGTTTGGTACCTGTAACCAAAGATATGTCAATCAAGGTAGTACAAGATATAGAAGAGTTGCAAAAACAAGGATACAAGGCATATTGTGGTGACGAATTTTATTTTAAGGCAGAGTTGGAGTTGCCGGACTATGAGTCGTATGATGACTTTGAGCAAATATCAAATGGAGTGGGTATAGTGCGACAGTTTGATAGAGAGTTTGATGAGCAATTGGCAGAAGTAGATAAGTTGAAAGGCAAGTATACTATAATTACAGGTACGCTTGCAACTGATTTGATGAAAGGTATAGCATCTAAGTGCAATGCAAAGGGGGCAACTGTACAAGTCATTACTGCCAAAAGCTTGTTTTTTGGTGGAGATGTATCTTGTGCCGGATTAGTTACAGGTGGTGATATTATTTCTGCTTGTCAAGGCATAGATTTGTCTACTCAAGACAAAGTAATAATACCCAAAACTATGCTCAAAGAGTTTGAAGATATATTTTTGGACGATATGTTGTTATCTCAAGTAGAACAAGCAATAGGGCATGCTATCACAGTAAGTGCAGTAGATGGTGTTGCATTGTTGGAACATATGATGTAGCTATTAGTTGAGACGAGATTTTGTTGATGAGAGATTGTAAAAGGAGAGTTTATTAACAATAAGATACAAACAAACAACAAAATAGGCGTTATTCTTTTTTGACGCCAAAAAAGAATCAAAAAAGCATTTGGGGGGTTGCGAATCCCCCCCCAAACCCCCGAACGCTTTAAGGTTGATTTTATTGAGTTGTTACTTTCTTTACATCTTAATGTCTCTATTTGTATACTTCTATTTTTTTGATTAAGTAGCTTAATGTTTCCATAAATACTAAATAACACTAAATAGAATACAGTTGCAAAATACAACTGTATTTTGCTTTATTATGAATTCAATATTAACACAATATTGAATTTTGTTAATATTTACTTTACAATATATATATATATATGATATAATGTACATACTTTATAATAGGATATTTATAAATATGAAAAATAGTTTTCAAAAAATAAATAAAAAATATATTTTATGTTTTATTTTATCTATTGTGATATTGGTAGTTTGTTTGGCTAATGTACTAATATTTTTTGGTACACCTTTATACTCTAATGTAGGTTTGGTTGTTGAGCCTACTGCTGGCGACTATCCTGAATATACAGCGGGGAAAGATTTGATTGTAGGTGATTATATAGAAGTTTTTGGTGGCACTAGATGGAGAGTGGTAGGCAAGGACGAAAATGGTGTCTTGATAAGAAAAGATACTGTAATCCCAAATGTTGCATTTGATAAAGAAAGACCTATTGTAAAAGGTGGAAGTTCTAGAAATGCATACAATTCTATTATTAAAATAGATGGTGATAGTATTAATAGTTCTCGTAGAAGAACAAATACAGGGAGTAATTTGTATATCCAAAGTGATGTAAGGCAGTTTTTGAATGGCGAGTTTATGGATAGATTTGATGATAACGAAAAGGCGCAAATTGCTGCTGTTAGTATCAAAAATCTATTTTGGATTGGTGATTGGAAGCCTAGTGGGATTTATAAGGTGCCGGGTACTAATAGTGAATATGAAAGTTTTAGTTTTTCTACAGATGCAGATATAACAGGATACACAAATATTGCAGGGGAAAAAGAAAATAGACATATAAATATATTTGATCCTAACAGCCAATATTTTGTTGGTGCTGAGATAAATATGTCGGCAAATGAAGAACAGGCTGGTGGTTGGGATGATGAATTAGCAATGGACAGTGCATATTTGGGTAGTTCTTATGAAGATACACTTGAGAAGTATAATTCTTTTAGAACATACAATACTCAAGACAAAGTTTTTTTGTTAGATGTATTGCAAGTGAGATATATACAAAGCAAGACTTATTTGAAAAATATTAATGGTGAAAATTATAGTATAGCATTGGATGATAACGGGGATAATTATGGATATTGGACAAGGACGCCAACGATGGGTGGGTGGGGCTTTGATGGACATGATTCTGCTGCATATGGTAGTAGTGCATTATTCCTTAATGATAGTGGTTATATTAGTAGTGTAGGTGTGAATTTAGATGGTATGTTTGGTGGTGATTCGGTAGGAATAGCCCCTGTATTGTATTTGAAAAATGAGACAGTTCTAAACAGTCTAGGCAAAGTAGAGCCAAATATCAATGAGCCTGGATATGGTGAACTTGAAGAAGTTGAAAGAGATACAATAGTTGACAATGATAAGAATGGCTTTAGAGCTTTTGCATTAAGTGGGTATGCTAAGATGGCAGAAGAACTTGATGTAGGCAATTTTGCCAATTTGCAAGTTGGGCAAACATTTAAGATTGTTTTGTTAGGCAAACAAAACAAATTGGTTGGAGATTATCCTAAAGGTCTTAGTGTAGTCAAAGAAGGTGTTTTGGAGTTTATTACTGGTACTCCACTTGAAGCTAGAGATGAAAATAGCAAGAATGAGTTTGTTGTAGAAAGAGAAGAAACCGAAAATATGTCTAGTGGCACATCTGGCAATATAAGTGTCACAGTAGCAAAAGGTATCCCTCAAAAAATATCAAATAATAAATTATCAGTAGAAAGAGGGACAAGCGTTGATAAGCTAGATTTGTCAAGTGTCAAATTTAGTGTAGATGGTAAGTTGAAATTGGACAACAACAGTACTCAGTTTTTTGAAACAGGGGTTTATAAAGCTATATTCAATCCAGATGATTTAGACAACTACAGTAGTATAGAAATAGATTTGGATATAGTAGTAAAATTTCATGTATTGCAAAGAGATTTTGACAACTTGAGATTTGGAGAGCCTTTTAATCTAGAACTATTTGATGGTGTTTTTTCAATAGCTCAAGGTGATTTGCCTAGTGGTTTAAGCTTTAAGCAAGTAGACGATAGACAGTTTATTGAAGGTGTGCCAAATCAAGTTGAGGACTTTGAACTTGTATTTGAAAGGACGGATTTTGATGACAAAAATGATATTGTGCCATCAGCTAATATTGTAGGCAAAGTGTTGCAAGGCAAAACTGAACCAATACTAGTGCAATCTATATCTGTTACAAACAATACTAAATTAAGAGAAATTTTGTTGACCAACATGTTACCATCAGACCGTAACGGTATTTTGGAGTGGGAAGATAGCAACTTAGTTGTAAGAGGCAATGTGGGTGAAGTCAAGTCATTTTTTGCAATATATTCTCCAGATGACAAAAACTATGAGTCAATCAAAGTTAGTATTGAACTTGTTATTGTAAGAGATAGTCTAAAAGAAACTGTAGATAATACTTTTTGGATAATCTTGGCAGGTGGTATATCTGGTGTATTGAGTATTATTTTATTTGTATGGTTGTTGAAAAAAAGAAAAAAGTCAAATAATAGTGGTGGTGATGACAATCCAAGCAGTCCGCTTGAAAGAAGACGAAGATATTATTAGTAATGAGTATGGTTATAAAAAATTAGGCATGTACGAATAAGAGTGCATTAAGATGAAAAGAAGTAATACATTTAAATAAAAAACAACCTTAAAGCGTTCGGGGGTTTGGGGGGATCGCAACCCCCCAAAAGCTTTTTTGGTTCTTTTTTGGCGTCAAAAAAGAATAATGCTGGTCTTGTTATAGTTTTTATCTTATTGTTAATAATTGCTTATTGTACACTTTTAAATAACATAGATAAACTTGAAGTTTTAAGCTTATTCAACAAAGACATATATTGTTAAAAAATACTTAACAACATATGTCTTTTATTTTATCATACTTGACAATATGTTTCAAGTATGATATTAATATATCATGGACGATAATATACTTAGTGGAAGTATAGACAACTTTAAGTTTAGAAGTGAAATAGATGGTTATGCTGTGGCTAGTATTGATACGGGCAAAAAGCTAGTTGTATGCACGGGTATTTTCCCTCACTGCAATGTGGGGCAGTATATAGATTGTGTAGGTAAGTATATTGTAGATTCTAAGTATGGGCAACAGTTTCGGGCTGAGACTATTAGGGTATCAAGTCCAAAAGACAATCAAAGCATAATAAAGTATTTGAGTAGTGGATTTATAAAAGGGCTTGGACCTAAGACGGCAGAACGCATAGTAAACAAATTTGGCAAAGATACTTTGGATGTAATGGAATTTCGTCCTACTCAGTTGCTTAAAATTTCTGGAGTTACGGCTGCAAAATTGGTTGAAATACGAGAGTCTATAGTAAAGATTAGGCAGATGGAGCGAGCTATAACTTTTTTGCAATCCAAAGGACTAGGTACTAAAGCTTGTCTAAAAATATATGAGGCATATGGGGATAATACTGTAGATATAGTAGCAAATAATCCATATCAATTGATTGAAGATATAGACGGAATTGGATTTTTGACGGCGGACAAAATAGCACATGAGATAGGTATTCCACACAACTCTACCTTTAGAGTGAGAGCGGGATTGTTGTATGTATTGCGTGCTTCTACAGAGAAAGAGGGCAATACATACTTGCCATACGATATATGCATTGACCAAACAATTCAATTATTGCAACTTGAGACATCTTCGTCGTTGAACGATGTTAGTGTTGTGGAGTATGATGCCAATGAATTGGTTGATAGTGTAATACAAGAATTGTCAATTGACTACAAAATTAAGGTAGTCAATGTAGATGATATCAAAGTAGTGATGACTATGCAATGTCATCAAGTAGAAAGGCGAATAGCTGATATGTTGATACAATTGCAATCACATGCAATTGCTACTAGCTTAGACTATGTAGAAGAACTAGAAGAGTTTGAAAAAGTCAACAACATTAGATTGCATCAAGCTCAAAAAGATGCAATAAGATTAAGCGTCAATAGTGGTGTGTGCATTGTTACAGGTGGACCAGGGACAGGAAAAACAACTATAATACGAAATATATTGAGTATTTTTCAAAAATACAAAATGCGTGTCACAATGTTAGCTCCTACAGGTAGGGCAGCAAAAAGGATATTGGAAAGTACAGGATATGAGGCAAAGACTATACATAGAGCTTTGGCATGGGGGGGGGGACAAGCAACTAGGTCAACATCACTTGTAGCTGATGTCATAATAGTAGATGAAGTCTCAATGGTAGATATTTTTTTGTTCAACAATCTATTGGGAGCAATTGAAAAAGGCACAAAACTAATTCTTGTTGGAGACAAAGATCAGTTGCCTAGTGTTGGAGCGGGCAATGTTTTGAGAGACTTGTTGGTGAGTGATGTGTTGCCTATTGCACAATTGAGTTTTATTTATAGGCAAGGTGATGAGAGTTTAATTGCAAAAAATGCACATAATATCAATAGTGGTGTTATGCCCGATATCAACAACAATAAAGCTGATTTCTTTTTTGTTAATTCAAATACCAATACCATAGCAGAAAGTGTATGCAATTTAGTCGTTAATCGATTGCCATCATATACAAATTTGGATTCTAGTCGTATTCAAGTATTGTCAGCACTCAAAAATGGTACTGCAGGTGTGATAGCTCTCAACAAGCACTTGCAAAATTTGCTCAATCCATACATTAAAGGAGAAAAGCAAATAACCACAGATGATTGGAATTTTAGAAAAAATGACAAAGTAATGCATATTGTCAACAATTACAAACTCAAGTGGAAAAATCAATCTACAAGCGAAGAGGGAGAAGGTGTGTTTAATGGGGATATGGGCAAGATTATAAATATCTTGGATAATGGAGAAATTGTAGTACTTTTTGAAGATGATAGGGTTGTGTACTATTCTAGTGGTGAAAGAGTTCAACTTATGTTGTCATATGCTATTACAGTACACAAGAGTCAAGGTAGTGAGTTTGATGTTGTTGTTATGCCTGTTATCTCTGGCTCACCTATGATACTTACACGCAATCTGTTGTATACAGCAATAACAAGAGCCAAGAAGATGGTTGTGTTGGTGGGTAGTGAGTATGCAATACAACGCATGGTAGAAAACAATTATATAGCTATGCGGTATAGTGCATTGTGGTGGTTTTTGAAAAAGCCAAATTTGTCTATACAATCAAGCAATTTGTATAAGTTGGATGAGTGATATTCAAGTATTATGCAATACAATTTTTATCAACAAAATTGTATTGCATAAAAGTGAGAGTGTACAACGATAGATTGCTAACAATAATATATAAACAATCAACAAAACAGGCGTTATTCTTTTTTGACGCCAAAAAAGAACCAAAAAAGCATTTGGGGGGGTGCGAATCCCCCCAAACCCCGAACGCTTTATGGTTGATTTTATTTAAGTGTTACTTCCTTTCCTTCTTAATCTACTTTATAAAAGTCTTTCGTTGTTTAGCTATAGTTATTTTTATATAAAGTTTATATGATAAATATTTCTAGTTATTTAAAGCAATTAATGTATGAGTAATTAAAAAAATAATTTTGACTATTCTATTTTCTAATGAAAATTTTTTCACAAATCAAATTATTGCAAAGTAGGGTGAGTGTTGGTGGCAACAAGCACCCTTTTGTAATGACTATTGTCAAGTTGATAATAGCCAATTTTGCCATACTTTTGATTGCAACACTGCTAGCAATGCGAATAGATAGTGCCGAATATTACAATTTTTGGTTGACATTGGTACAAGTGTTGCAATGGATGGTAGTCCCTAGTGCGGTATTGTTGCCTAAATTTGTTGGTATAAGAGTATTATCTGTAATAGTGTTTATTGTAGGGCTAGTGCTATTTAGTGGGACTATTATTGCACTTACAACTACACATCTCAAACGCTATATAGTTCAAAAAGCAAATGCTCAGGGCAAACTCAAATTGAGTGGACATTTCGTTGTGCTCAACTACAATGACAAACTTCCAGATTTGTTGCAACAATTGTCGTATAACAAAATAAAAAATACAGTATTAGTTTTGTCTAGCAAAGAAAAGCAAGAGTTGACCAATATTATGCAACATCAAGCACAACTTGCATTGGACAATCCATTTAAGTTGGTCAATCTTATTGTTCGTCAAGGCAATCCCAACAATTTGGCAGAATTGCAAGATATTTGTTTGTCCAAAGCAAGGGCGGTGCTTATTGTGCAAGACATTGGGCAATCCAAAGATTTTGCCAATATGGATATAGTCAATTTGCTCATCACAGTAGCTGATAGCTTGAGAGATGATTGCCCTGTAGTAGTAGAATGCAATACAAATGAAGTGATGGTTAATGCCCAAAGAGTGATACAAACATTGCCAGTTTTGAAAGATAAGCAAGTATTGGTTTATTGTAGCAATGCCAAGATTGGGCAGTTTATGGCATTGTCTATATTTAGACCGCAATATGTGTCAGTATTGTATGATTTGTTGTCTTTTGTAGGCTTTAGCATTTATAATTGTCAATTAGAAACTACAGTTGTGCAATATTTGAAAGATTATACTGACAGTTTGCCTATATATATTGATTCAAAAACTGTGTATGCTATTTCTAGCAATCCATCTAATTTGACACAAAAACGAAGTATAGATATCTCACAACTCAAAAATATCCAACAATCTAGCAATCAGCTTGAGCAGAGAATAGTATATATATATGGCAACAATGACAAATCCCCACATATGATTGATGCTTTAAATCATATGCAAGGCGTCGTAAAATACCAAATTTTTGATGAAAATCAATTAGATGAGTTTGTGCAATCAATTGAGACAGATACTCCAACTATAGTGGCAATACTATCTAGTGACAGAAATGATGACAATGTATTTTTGGCACTTATTGCATTGCAAAAAATGTATGGTGACAATCCTCCATGTGAGATAATAGTGCAAATCAAAGACCCAAACAAACAACGCAATATAGAGCAATTTGGAATAAAGTCAATTATAGTTTCTAGCAAAATAGTCAGCTTTTTTGCTATGCAAAATATGCTAACAGTTGGTGGATATATGTTTTATGAGACACTGTTGTCTAATGGTGGAGTGTTTGATTTGTGTATTGACAATGCTAATATGGTTTTGGATATGGACAGGGATATAGAGTGGCAAAGTTATGTGCAGTTTGTACACTCAGTTTTTCAATCCACTAATCATCTTATATTGCCTCTAGGTTTGGTTAAAGATGGCAAAAACAAATATTTTTGTGATGGATTGGATAAGGTGAATAGGTGGATATTGAAAAGTAATGATATATTGATATATATCAAGTACAACAATATATAGTTAATTATTAGGATTGTACAAATAGAGTAGATTAAGAATGAAAGGAAGTAACAATATAAAATAAAGTCAACCATAAAGCGTTCGGGGGTTTGGGGGGATTCGCAACCCCCCAATAGCTTTTTTGGTTCTTTTTGGGCGTCAAAAAAGAATAACGCTTGTTTTGTTGATTGTTTGTATTTGTTTTTAATAACCGTTTGGTGCACACTCTCTATTTTGTAATACAAATTTATCAAAGAAACTACCCACATGCAGTTTGTTTTGTCGCATGTGGGTTGTTTTATGTTCTTGTAAACAAGTGCAATTAATGTTATAATATCAACATGTGCAAGCTGCAACTCAAAAATATAAGCAAGTTGTATGACAATGCAATAGCTTTGATAGATATCAACTTAAGATTAGATGACAATCAAATAGTCTGTATATCAGGGGGATACAATAGTGGCAAGACTACTTTGCTTAGACTTATTGCAGGTATTGAGCATTGTAGTAGTGGTGAGATATTGATAGATGGAACGCTACAAGATTGTATACCAATAAAAGAAAGAGACATAGCTATGATTTTTGATGATACAAAACTTCAAAATACAGTGTACAAGAGTATAGCTTTTGGATTGAAATTGAGAAAAATAGACAAGAAAACAATTGATAACGCAATAAATGATATTGCAAAACAATTTGGTTTGATTGAATTTTTATATATGTCTACTCAAAAATTAGATATTGTTGTAAGGCATAAGGTATCTTTGGCAAGAGCTTTGGTTCGCAACCCAAAGATTGTATTGCTAGATAATCCATACTGTACATTGTCACAAGAGCAAAGACTGGAAATATTGCAATTTGTTGTAGATATTCAACAAAAATACAAAAAGCTATTTGTTTATGCTACAGACAATCATAATGATTGTGTAGGTTTTGCAAACAAAATTGCAGTTATGCGACATGGTGAATTGCAACAGTATGGTAGCCCACAACAATTGTATGTCAATCCAATCAACGCATTTGTTGCTCAATATACAGCGTTGCCAAAAATAGATTTTGTACAAGCTACTATCTCAAGTAATACACAAATATCTACAGGTGATAAAACAATTGACATTTTTGACAATGTGTCTAGATGGTTGCCAAACTTGTGTGGACAACAAGTATTGTTGGGATTGAGATACAAAACCAACAATTTGCCCAACAATTTTGATGTAGAGCAAATGCACATATTTGATTCAAATTCACACAATTCTTTGTCTGCTTTACCATTTTCAAATATTTTGCACAATGCTTGTATAAGACAAGGCTATTTGAAATGTGACAATTTGAGTTTTTTTTTGAAAGATGATTTTTGGCAAAGGGTTGTAAATTTTGATTATTTTGAAAATTTGGATATTGTGTTTGGTCTTACTAACATATTATTGAATAAGTCTATGGGGGTAGGATATGTTGAGATTCAAGCTACTGTAAAGGATATTAGACAACTAGAACGAGTTGTTGCGTTGTATTGTAAGGTAAACAACACTAGGATTGTGGTTTGTGTTGATACTCAAGACAAATTTGAAATAGGGCAAGATATTTTGTTGAATATAGATATAACCAATATAGACCTTTACAATTTAGCGGGCAATAAAATAACTTCAAAATTTAACTTGGATAAGAATCAAAAATCTAATTTAGACAATTATACTATATTAAGTTCATCTAACAAAAAATCTAATTTTAAATTCAAATGCGATATATTGGATATAGATGTTCTAGGTCAACAGTTTATTGTTGAATTTTCCACTAGTACAAGTGTTGGTTATGCAAGATTTGGTATCAAGTATTTGGATAATATTGGCACTAAAATGATTTTGGGAACTAGCAAAAAATTAGATTAATTTGCCAAAATTATGTATTGTTGTCGTACTTGCTAAAAGTTTAAAAATGTGTTATAATTGTTAACATGTACGATAGGTATCAACCAAAAGATTTTGAAAATACTATGGTGGCGTTATGGCAGGATAAGTTTGTTGTAGACAACAATTCTGACAAACCCAAATTTGTCATGATGATGCCACCGCCAAATATTACTGGCAAACTTCATATGGGGCATGCTCTCAACAATACTTTGCAAGATAGTATTGCACGATACAAACGCATGATGGGTTTTAATACACTATGGTTGCCCGGTACAGATCATGCTAGTATTGCAACAGAGTTAAAGGTTGTAGAGCAACTTAAGTCACAAGGTATAGACAAGCAAAGTTTGGGTAGAGATGGCTTTTTGCAAAAATGTTTTGATTGGAAGGAGCAATATAGTGGCAATATCATAGAGCAACTAAAACGCCTAGGGTGTAGTGTGGATTGGTCAAGATTAGCTTTTACAATGGACAAAAATTGCAACAAAGCTGTCAGGACTGTTTTTGTTGATTTGTACAATCAAGGGTTGATATATAAAGGACAACGCATTATCAATTGGTGTGTAGATTGCAAAACGGCAATCAGTGATGCCGAAGTAGAATATATAGAAAATAATGGATATATTTGGCACATTAAATACCCTATAGATGGTGGGGGGCATATCACTATAGCTACTACACGCCCTGAAACCATGCTAGGAGACACAGCAGTTGTGGTTAGTCCTAATGACAAACGCTACAAGCATTTGGTAGGCAAATATGTTGTATTGCCTTTTATTGGGCGAAAAATTCCTATTTTGAATGACGAATATGTAGACGCAAGCTTTGGTACGGGTGCTGTCAAGGTTACCCCTGCACATGACCCAAATGACTTTGAAATAGGAAAAAGACTTAATTTAAATAGCATAAAAATTTTGACTGATGATGGCAAAATAACTGGTGGTACACCATATGATGGGCTAGAACGCAAGTCCGCACGAGATAAAATAGTTGAGGACTTGCAAGCTTTGGGATTGTTGGATAAAGTAGAAGAACATCACAACAGTAGGGGACATTGCTATCGTTGCAATTCGGTTGTAGAGCCTATGACAAGTGAGCAGTGGTTTGTTAAAATGCAGCCATTGGCAGAACCCGCTATACAAGCAGTAGAAAATGGTGATACCGAGTTTGTCCCTAAGTCATATAGCAAGATATATATGCACTGGATGAAAAATATAAGGGATTGGTGTATTTCACGCCAGTTATGGTGGGGGCATAGGATACCCGCATATTATTGCAATAAATGTAGCAATATGTGTGTTTCGGTAGATATTGTTGACAAGTGTGATAAGTGTGGTGGCAAAATGATACAAGACGAAGCTGTGTTGGATACATGGTTTAGTAGTGCTTTGTGGCCTTTTAGTACACTTGGATTTCCTGATAAAACTAGGGATTTGTCAACATTTTATCCGGGAAGTTTGCTAGTTACGGCGTATGACATAATTTTCTTTTGGGTTGCAAGAATGATGTTTAGTGGATTGCATCACATGGGACAAGTTCCTTTTAGCAAAGTCCTTATACATGGTATAGTGAGAGCTAGTGATGGTAGAAAAATGTCCAAATCATTGGGCAATGGTGTGGATCCTATAGATATAATAGACAACTATGGTACGGATAGCTTGAGATTTTGCTTGCTTAGTGGTGTCGCTTTGGGAAGTGATATAAGGTATAGTGAAGAACGATTGCAAAAGGCACAAGCTTTTTGCAATAAAATATACAATGCAGCCCGTTTTGTCAAACATAACATTGGAGAAATGTCTATAGAAGAAGTATGCAATAATGTTGTTGACAAAACTACACTTACTTTAGCTGACAAGTGGATATTGTCAAAACTTAATGATTGTATCAAATCAATCAATCAAAATTTTGATAGTTATGAGATAGGTAGGGTAGCTGATACTCTTTACAATTTTGTATGGGATGACTTTTGTGATTGGTATATAGAAATTTCTAAAGTCCAAATGAATGTAGATAAAGCAAGGGCATCAAAAGTATTGTTGCATGTTTTTGACAATATATTGAAGTTGCTTCATCCAATTATTCCATTTATTACAGAGTATTGTTGTCAAGAGTTGTTTGATGGTAAATATATTTTGGCATTGCAAGATTTTCCTAAAGTTGATATTTTTTATAATAGTGAAGTGGACAAGTTTGAGCATATCAGACAATTGATAGTGGGTATAAGGGCAATGAGAGCTGACAACAAAATTGCACAAAATATCAAGGTAAAAATGTCTATATATGGATTTGATGATTTTGTAAGAGATATGTCTCAGGTTGTACCTATTGTGTGCAAGCTAGCAATGTGTAGTCAGGTTGACATTTTGGACAAGCCTATACAAGAACAAAAAAATATTATAAAATGGAATTGGAGTGTAGGTACTGTTTATATGCATTTAGAAATGCTAGATCAATCAGTTGTAATAAAAAAATTATTAGATGATAAAAAATCAGCAGAGTTTGAACTAAATCTAACTAAATCAAAATTGAATAGTGTAGGATTTACATCAAAAGCCCCACAAAAATTGATAAAAATAGAAGAAGAAAAGGTTGAAAAGTATACACAAATCATACAAAAATTGCAACTAGAACTAGAGGGACATAAAATAAAATGAAAAATTTAGAACAACAGGCGACAAATGATGAACAAAAGAAGTCTAACAGTAGTGTGCATAGCATGGTAGTTTTGCATGGTTTGGTAGTATTCCCCTATACTAGTATACATTTTGATATAGCTCATGAGAAAGCAATATTGGCTGTAGGCAAATCACTAAAAGAGGGAAAACAAATATTTTTGGCTACTCAAAAAACAAGCAATAATGGTATGATAGCACCTAAAGACATTTACAGAGTAGGTGTCTTGGCTACTATAAAGCAAGTAATCAAGTTGCCAAATGATATTATGAGAGTCATAATATCAGCAGGAAGTAGAAAAGAGATAGAAAATTACAAAGCTATCAATCCTTTTTTTGAAGTAGAATTAAAGGATATTATAGAACCTATTCCAAGTCCTACAGTGTTAGAAGCATCAAGGAGAGAGCTTCTTGTAGCTTTTGAAGAGTTTAAAAAAAGCGGTTTTAATATACCTCAAGAAGTTATAAGTAGTATAGATACTAGTGATCCAAAAAAGTTTGTGTATGCTGTAGCTAGTATTATATTTAAGGTTGACTCTGATAAGATGGAGTTTTTGTCTCAACCTAATTTGTTAAAACAAATAGAAGATTGTACAGTCAAGATTTATAATGAGATAGATTTGCTTACTATAGAAAAAGAAGTGCAAGAAAAAGTCCGTCAACGCATAGACAAGCAACAGAGAGAGTATTATCTAAGAGAACAACAAAAAGTAATTGCTGATGAGTTGGGAGATGATACTAGTGAGATGGATACACTCAAGCAAAAGATAGAAGAGTTTGGTTTGAGTGATGATGACAAAAATAAGTTGTTAAAGGAATTGGGTAGATTAGAAAAAACTCAACAAAATAGTCCTGAATATAGCATGTTGAGAGCTTATTTTGATACTTTAGTAGAATTACCTTGGCACAAGTCTCAAGTTGAGAATATAGAAATTTCTACAGCTAAGCAAATATTGGACAATGACCATTATGGATTGGATAAAGTCAAAAAACGCATTATAGAATTTTTGGCAGTAGGAAAATTGACTCAAAATACCAAGTCCCCAATTCTTTGCTTTGTAGGACCACCAGGGGTAGGAAAAACTAGTATAGTTGAGAGTATAGCCAAGGCAATGGGACGCAAGCTAGTCACTATGAGTTTGGGCGGGGTGAGAGATGAAGCTGAGATAAAGGGACATAGAAGAACATATATAGGTGCAATTCCGGGTAGGATTATCAATGGTTTGCGTCAAGTTAATGTCAACAATCCAGTTTTTTTGTTAGATGAAATTGACAAGATGACAAATACAAATAGGGGTGACCCGTCGTCTTCATTGTTAGAAGTATTAGATTATAATACTAATAGTGCATTTAAGGACCATTATCTAGAAGTACCATTTAATCTCAATCAAGTTGTATTTATTACAACAGCAAATAGTTTGGATAGTATACCATTGCCATTGTTGGATAGATTGGAAATTATAGAGTTGAGTGGTTATACTTATGAAGAAAAATTGGAAATAGCCAAACGCTACTTAATCCCAAAACAATTAGGATACAATGGAATTAATTCAAAAGATTTGAAGTTTGAAGATAATTCTATAAAGGATTTGATAGATTATTATACTAGAGAGAGTGGCGTGAGACGCCTTGAGCGTGAGATAGGTAGTATTTGTCGCAAAGTGGCAGTAAATATTGCAGAAGCTTTAGAAAAAGGAAAAACTAGACCAAAATCCACAGTGACAGATATTGTTCCATATTTGGGAGCTCCTAAATATGAGTTTGTAAGAGAAAGAGATAAGCATGAAATTGGTATAGTTAATGGACTTGCATGGACACAAGTAGGTGGCAAGTTGTTGTATGTAGAGGCTACTATGATTAAGGGTAGTGGTACTATTAGTATTACAGGAAACTTGGGCAATATCATGAAAGAATCTTGTACTACAGCTATGACTGTGGTCAAGGCTAGAGCAGAAAAATACAACTTAACTACAGAAATTTTTAAAACAAATGACTTCCATGTTCATTTTCCTGAGGGAGCTACGCCCAAAGATGGTCCAAGTGCAGGTATTGCTATTTCACTTGCAATACTTAGCGTAGTTACCAATCGTCCGGTAGATAGTACTATAGCTATGACGGGTGAAGTTTCTTTGAGAGGACAGGTTTTGGCAATAGGTGGTTTGAAAGAAAAAACTTTGGCGGCATTGCGAAATGGAGTCAAGACGCTTATACTTGCAAATGCCAACAAAAAAGATATTGACGAAATCCCAAAGAGTGTACAAGAGCAATTGGAAATTGTTTGGGTAGATACTGTAGATGAAGTTTTTGAAAGAGCTTTGCTAGATTAAAGTTGAGGAAATTAGGTTGTTGAAGGCTTTAAATTGCAAATTGTATTATGAATATAAAAATTAAATCTGCAAAATTTTTGTACAGTCGCACCAAGTTTGAAGAGACTAGACAACCAGAAATATGTATGGTAGGTAGGAGCAATGCAGGCAAGTCTAGCCTTATCAATATGCTAGTTGGGCAAAAGGGGTTGGCAAAGTCTAGCAGTACACCGGGGCGAACTAGGCTCATCAACTATTTTGAAGTAGAGCTTATAGGTATTGTAAATGATGAGAATATAAATTCTAAAGTAATTTTGGTGGATTTGCCTGGGTATGGGTATTCTAAAAGTAGCAAGGCAGATAGAGAATTGTGGAATAGTATGATAGATGATTATTTATCAAAGGCGGATACTCTATCTCAATGTTTTTTGTTGGTTGATAGTCGTCATTCTCCAATGGAAAGTGATATTCAGGCAGCAAAATATTTGTATTCTAAAAGATTGCCATTTATGATAATAGGTGCAAAATCAGACAAGCTTTCTAAAAGTCAAATCAACAATAGTGCTAGCCAAATAGCTACAGGATTTAGAGTGGGTAGAGACAACATAATTATGACTAGTGCTACTACGGGAATTGGTAGACAAGAGTTGTTGACAAAAATATGGGGTATTGGGTTGGTAGTTGATGGTGGTCAAGAGTTTGATGACAAAAATATACTATGAGCATAATTTTTAAGAATATACAGTTAATAAAGAAGTCCAAGCAAAAATATGCGTTGGACTTTTTTTAATAAATATTGTATACTACTTATATTATTATGAAAAATTTTGCATTAAATCAAAATGATATATATACTGTAGAAGAATTCCAAAATGATTTTGTTATACAAGCTCAAACATATTATATAGATGTGTATGGTTGTCAAATGAATGTGGCAGAGTCTCAAGGGTTGAGTGGGATACTTGAAGAAGCTGGTTGGATTAAGGCTACTGACAAATCTCAAGCAGACTTGCTTATATTTTATACCTGTTGTATAAGGGAGAGTGCTGAAGATAGAGTTTATGGCAATATAGGGGCTGCTAAGGCTTACAAAAAAGCTAAACCTAGTATGATTATAGCATTGGGGGGATGTATGGCACAAAAGAAAGAAACTACTGCCAAAGTTCAAAAATCCTATAGTCATGTAGACATAATATTTGGTACTGCTCACCCATATAAAATTTTGGATTATATTGCACAAAAAGAACAAACCAAGTCTATGGTACTAGCTTTGTCAGGCAAAAGAGATATGGACATAGCTATGCCAACACTACATGATAGTACAGTTAGTGCCAAAGTTAATATAATGAATGGTTGTGACAAGTTTTGTACTTTTTGCATTGTGCCACATGTGAGAGGTAGGGAAGTTAGTAGAAATTTTGATAGCATTGTAGCAGAGTGTGAGCAATTGCTTAAAAATGAATTTAAAGAAATTACCCTTATTGGGCAAAATGTAAATAGTTATAAGTATGAAAACTACAATTTTGCTGATCTTATACAGACTATAGGTGATTTGCCATACAAGTTTAGACTAAAGTTTACTAGTCCACACCCTCAAGACATAACTCAACAAGTCATAGATGTAGTTGCCAACAATCCAAATTTAGCCAAAATTATACATTTGCCATTGCAAGCAGGTGCAGATAGAATTTTGCAAAAGATGAATCGTACTTATACTAGAGAGCGTTTTATGAAAATTGTACATGATATAAGGACTGCTTGCAAGGATTGTAGTATTAGTACTGATATAATGGTTGGTTTTCCTACTGAGACAGAAGAAGATTTTTTGGATACTCTAGACATAGTAGAGAGAGCCAAGTTTAATAATATATATAGTTTTGTGTATTCAAAACGCAGTGGTACGCCAGCTGCACGAATGGAGGGGCAAATTAGTCCTACAGTCAAAAGGGATAGAATAACTAGACTTATACAATCTCAAAGCTTGATAGGCAATCAGCATGCTTTGGATGTAGTAGGCAGAGAGTATGAGGTGTTGTGCGTAGCACATGATGGCAACAAAGCACTTTGCCGAACTATATGTGATAGACTAGTATTGTTAAAACACACAGACATAGCAGTGGGTGAGTTTGGATTTATAAAGGTTGTAGAATCTAAGAATAGCAATTTGGTTGGAAGTTTGATATAGATTGCTGTATCTAAAAAGTAATTGATAACTCGCAAGTATAATTGACATAATGTTACAATTATGTTATAATAAGGATATAATTATGCAACAAGATATACAACAATTGCTAAATAAAGTATTAACAAGCATACAAGAAGTTGGTTCTACTGATAAGTTATATGACCTAAAAGTTCAAGTTTTGGGTAAGTCGGGTGAGTTGACAAGTATCTTAAAGGGCTTAAGAGAACTTACCCCTGCTCAAAAATCAGAAATAGGCAAGATAGTCAATGATGCAAAGGCAAAGCTAGAACAGGCATTTGATGCAAGACAAATAGAGTTGAAACATCAAGAGACTACAGCGCTACTTAAGTCCCAAGCGGTAGATATTTCTATAGACAAGCATTTGCGTCAAATAGGCAATTTTCATCCACTTAGCATAACTCGCAATAGGATTGTCAATTGGTTTGTGGGATTGGGATTTGTAGTGCATGAAAGTCCTGAGATAGATACAGAGTATTACAATTTTCAAGCTCTCAATGTTTTGGACGATCATCCTGCAAGAGATATGCAAGATACCTTTTTTGTGGGCGATGGAGTATTGTTGCGTTCTCACACATCTAACGGGCAAATTAGAGCGATGGAGAGTATCAAGCCCCCTTTAAAGATACTTTCACCAGGAACAGTGTACAGGGCAGACAATATTGATGCAACTCATAGTCCAATGTTTCACCAAATAGAAGGTTTGGTAGTAGATAAGGGTTTGACTATGGGAGATTTGAAAGGGATATTGTCGTTGTTTGCCAAGTTTGTATTTGGTGAAAAAACAGAAATAAGATTGAGACCTTCATATTTCCCATTTACTGAGCCTAGCGTAGAAGTTGATGCAAGTTGTAATTGCAAATCAGGGTGCAAAATATGTAGGGGTACAGGTTGGATAGAAATATTGGGAGCGGGAATGGTTAATCAAAAAGTACTTTCCAACTGTGGAATTAATCCAAGTAGATTTAGTGGATTTGCATTTGGTATGGGTTTAGAACGCATCAACAATATAGTATACGGTATAACAGACATAAGACATTTGTATGAAAATGACTTAAGATTTTTGAGACAATTTGTTGTGTAGATTTGAACTATTCCCCCCCCCAATTAGACCCTATAAGGAGAAATACTATGGAAGTGCAAATAAAAGATTTGCTAGAGACGGCGGCACACTATGCTTTGCTTACAGAGTTAGCAGAAGCTATCTTTAAGGGAGAAGGTATGCAAATAGTAGATGGTCAAGTGGTTAGTGATAGTATAGAAGTTGAAGATGCTGAGGCTCTTTGCTTGCTTGTTCAATCTCTGTCTAATGTACTTAAAAATTTAAAAATAGACAATATTGATGTCAATAATCTAGAGCAGGAACTTCCCAACATTCACCCATGCAACAAGCCTAGAGTTATGGGGTATGGTATAATGGCAGAATATTGTAGATTAGACAATAGACCACATGAAATAAATCAATGGGAAAGGCGTTTTAATGATGCATTGAATGGCAAAAATTAGATATTGTACAAATAGCTATTATTAACAATAAGATACAAACAATCAACAAAAGTAGCTATATTCTTTTTTGACGCCCAAAAAGAATCAAAAAAGCTATGGGGGGCGAAATCCCCACTCGAACTCTTTAAGGTTGATTTTAATTAAGTTTTACTTTTTTCATATTAATTCTCTCTAATTCGTACACTCCTAAAAATAGAATTCATACCATTAGATTTATTGTTTTTATATATTCAAATGTCAGTTAAAAATATAGAAAAGTCATATTAGATAAGATAAATACCTATTAAAGGATAATATTTTAATGAAACTACTAATGTCATGGCTGAATGACTATGTCAAAATATCAATTACTCCTCAAGAACTTGCACAAAATCTCACTGGAATTGGCTTTGAAGTAGAGGAAATTTGCAATTCTAGTGGTATAAGCAATGTTGTATTGGGAAAGGTTGTAGACATTCAAAAACATCCAAAAGCAGATAGACTAGTTGTTTGCAATATAGATGTGGGTAGTTCTCTTACTATAGTTACGGGTGCTACCAATTTGACAGTAGGTGATTATGTCCCTGTTGCCAAAGATGGTGCGGTATTGCCCGATGGCAAGATTATCAATACAGGTGAACTTAGGGGAGTTGTTAGTCAAGGTATGTTGTGTAGTCCCGAAGAAATAAATATGCAACATCAATATCACGATGATGGCATACTCGTATTGGGTAATGGCGACGAGTTTTTTGCTAAGTTGGGGCATATATTGGGTACAGATATATGCACTGTGTTGGATTTAGATGATTATATTTTGAATGTTTCTGTACCTGCTAATAGGACAGATTGTCATAGCGTGTATGGACTTGCAAGAGAGATTTCTGTAGCACTCAAGAAGACATTGATAGTCCCAAGTCTAGACTTTAATACAACAAAATCCAAAATAGCAATGCCAAATATTAATGTGGATTTTGGTTATTGTAGTCGTTATATTGGACAAGTTGTGACGGAAATCAAATTTAATAAAACTCCTGATTTTGTTGTGTCACGCTTAACAAAATTGGGGATATCTGTCCACAATAGTGTTGTAGATATAATTAATTATGTTGGTATTGATGTAGGGCAGCCAATGCATGCGTTTGACCTTGTAAACCTAACTGAAGGCGTTGTAGTGCGTGATGCTTGTCAAGGTGACAAAATTCATGCTTTAAATGACAAAGAATATTCGCTTGATTCACAAAGTTGTACAGTTGTTTGTTCTGGTGGCGATAGTAAGGTGCTTGCTATAGCCGGTATTATAGGTGGTAAGGATAGTGCTACTATAATGACTACCAAAAATGTGTTTTTGGAATCAGCAGTTTTTGCAAGAAAAAATATAAGACTTGGATCTAGGCATATAGGGGTGCGTACTGATAGCAGTACAAGATATGAAAAAGGTATGAGTATAGAAACTGCCAAACTTGGAATGATGAGAGCTTTGCATCTTATAGATAAGTATGGTATAGGTTTGGTTACAGATAAGTATCACGATGTTTGTGTAGAGCAGCCATCACAACAAACTATTGTAACTACAATAGGAGATATCAAAGGAATATTGGGTATAGATATCCCAATAGATGAGATACGACGCATACTTATAGGATTGGGTTTTGGAATTAAGGTAGACAAAGATAACATCAATATAACAGTGCCGCTTATGCGTACTGATATAGATGGATTTGCTGATATTGCAGAAGAACTTATAAGATTTGTAGGTTATGAAAAACTTGTTCCAACATACAAGTTTAGCAAGACATTTGGAGTAGGTAGTAGAGGGGTATCGTATGAGAATACCAATGATATCAAGCATATATTGCATCAAAATGGATTTTGTGAGATAGTCAATTTTAGTTTTGTAGAAAGCAATGATAATGAGTTGATTGGTTTGAAAAATTGCATGATGGACAACAAGGTTGTTATTCGCAATCCATTGTCTACCAAGCAAGATACTATGAGAATGCAGTTGATATCAGGTATGTTGAGAACTATACAGTATAATATCAATCGCAAAAATAGACGAATTTCACTTTATGAATTTGGAAAAGTATATAGCACAAATGGCAAACCTTTGAATGAAAAAAATTTGGCCAAAGAAGATACAGTGCTATGTTTTGCTGTGGCTCATATCAACAAATTGTCTAAATACAATTTTGATTTTTATGATATTAAAGCTATTGTGAGAGCTATTGTAACTAGATTAAAGGGGTCACATGCTGTAATAACTGTAGAACAAATATCATCTTTAGAGAATATTGAAGGAGTTAATAGTACTATTGCTTCACTCATTGGTGGGGAGACATTCAATCCGCATGCTAGTTGTGCTGTAATAGTAGATGGAAATTGTATTGGGGTATTGGGTGATATTCATCCTGATGTTTTATCCAACTTTGATGTTGATTGCAAGGTGGTTTTGGCACAACTTGATTTATCTAGTTTAATTGAAACTACAAAAACACCCGTTCAAACAAAACAAGTATCCAAACATTTGCCTATTGAAAGAGATATAAATATAGTAGTGTCAGGCACGGTGCCGGTTGGTAAAATGGTAGATTTGGCAAAATCTTCTAGCACATACAATTGTGCTGTGTATTTGCAAGGAATATATACAGGTTCTCAAATACCACAAGATACCAAGAGTGTTACGCTAAAAATATTATTGCACCCAGATGTCACTCTAAAAGAAAAAGATATCAATGATGAAGTTGCAAATATAGTCAAAATATTAGAAAAAAATTTTGATGGCAAGTTGAGAGAGTAGTGATAGTTGTATTGCACTAGTTTTATGAATATAAATTTATACAAATTGCAACTAGATAGTGTATTAGCTAGAGTAGGTGAGTACTGTATCTCCAATGCGTCTACGGCCGTATTGTTGAAGACTGAGCCAGAATTTGATATTGTTATTGTTCAGGATTTGCTCAAAGATACTCAATCAGCAGTTGATTATTTGATTGTGGCCAAAAATCCAATTAAAGTGTTCCATGACATTGCCCCTATTATCACAAAATGTGGTATTGGGGCTATTTGTAACTGTGGTGAATTGTACAATATTTTGCAATTATTGCAGTCATATGATAGTTTGGTGAAAAGTATAAAGAGTAGTAGTGTTTGGGCAGGTAGAAACAATCCATTGGCATCTAAGTTTAGTGGTATAAGTGATTTGTCTGTACTTAGAAATTTGTTGAGTACAAGTATTGATAACAACATTATACTAGATACAGCAAGCAATAATCTAAAGGAAATACGAAAGAACATATCTACAGCCAATTATAGGTTGCAATCTAGACTTTCTAGCTTTATGAGAGGAGGTAAATATGGGCAATACCTACAAGATAGTTTTGTTACGCAAAGACAAGGGCGATTTGTTTTGTCTGTTAAGGCAGAGTATCGGGGTAGTGTAGATGGATTGTTTCACGACCAGTCTAGTACAGGTAGCACTGTATATATAGAACCATTTGAAATAGTTCAAGCCAACAATGATTTGAGAGAATTTTTGTCACAAGAGAGTGTAGAGTGCGAGCGTATTTTGGGAGAACTTTCAAGTACTGTTGGACAATATTGTGAACAACTCACATCAATATTTGAAGTGTTGATAAGTCTAGATATAATATTTGCAAAAGCCGAATATAGTATTGCTACCAAAAGTATTTTGCCTATACTCAACAACAAAGGTATAGTAGACTTAGTTGATGCAAGGCATCCACTTTTGGCAGTAGATATATGTGTACCTATCAGTATCAAAGTTGGGGGTGAAAAGTCTATACTGATTATATCAGGACCTAATACAGGTGGAAAGACTGTTGCACTAAAGATAGTGGGATTGTGTTGTGCTATGGCTAGTTGTGGGATATTTGTTCCATGCAATCAAGCAACTGTGAGTGTGTTTGACAATATACACTGTCTCATAGGTGATGGGCAGAGTATAGAGCAATCATTGTCTACATTTTCGGCACATATTAGCAATCTTGCATTATTATTAAAAAATACAACCAAAAATTCTTTGTTGCTTTTGGACGAATTGGGCAGTGGTACAGACCCTCAAGAGGGTGCAGCAATAGCTTTGGGTGTGGTTAAGTATTTGCAAACAATATGTTGTAGTTGTGTAATTACTTCACACTATCATCAACTTAAAGAGTATGCTACTACACAAAATACAGTTGCAAATGCATCTATGCAATTTGACCAAAATACTCTATCCCCAACTTATAGACTTGTCATGAATATTCCCGGTGCTAGTTTTGCATTGTCTATAGCTAGCAATTTGGGATTGCCACGACAGATTGTAGATATGGCATATCAAACGCTATCTAATGATACTATATTATTTGAAAAATTGTTGAGACATATGCAAGTAGAGATAGCAAACATAGATATTCAAAGACAAGAAATAACACAGAAAAATTTGCAACTCTCTCAAGAGATAGATTTTGCCATTAGAGAAAAACAAAAATTTGAGAATAAACTTAATGAGCTTAGAAATAAATCTCAAAAGATGGGTGAGCAACTAATAGAAAATGCCAAACATAAAGCCGAAAACATTATAGAACAAATCAAACAAAAACTTCAAAGAGCAGATGAAAAGGCATTGTTTGAAGCTAGAACACTAAAGAATAATTTAGACAACATAAACTTTGACAATTATAATAGTGAGCAAGTTTTGTCTCCACTAACTACTTTTCCTAAAAAGGGTGACAGAGTTGTAATAATTAATATCAACTCTATAGGGACAGTCAAGACAATTAGATTGGACAACAAGATAGAAGTAACTTTGGGAAATATATCTATAAATTGCGACTTAAACAATTTAGCTAATCCTCAAGATTTTAATACTATACAAAAAAGAATTAAACCCAAACCTAAAGATAAATTTGATTTATCTAATGTATCAAAGTCTACAGATAATCAAGAAATTGTTTGGAAAGAAATTATGTTGATAGGGCAAAAAGTATTTGATGCTATTGTATTGTTAGATGAGTTTGTAGAACAATGTCAAGTTACAGGACAAAAACACATAAGGATAGTTCATGGCAAGGGTAGTGGAGCATTGGGTAGGGGGATACAACAACATCTCATGCGTCAACGATATACCAAGCAATTTCGGTATGGTGGATATGGTGAAGGTGATGGTGGCGTAACTATGTTGGAGTTGAAATAATATAAGCAAAGACTTATTATTGTGTGTATCTAGTTTTGTCACATTATTGTGTTGGTAAGTGTACAAACAGAGTATATTAATATGGAAGGAAGTAACAAATAAAATAAAAACAACCAAAAGCGTTCGGGGGTTTGGGTGGATTCCCCAAGAGCTTTTTTGATTCTTTTTTGGCGTCAAAAAAGAATATAGTTGGCTTTGTTGAAAGTTTGTATTTATGTTTAATAATATCGTTGTCACATATGGCATTGCTAAGCCTAAAAATATTTGACAATGATTACTATTTATGTTATACTAAAATCAACTTAGGGGCGGAGCGAAATTCTCCACCGACGGTATAGTCCGTGACGCTTGACTGGATACAGTTTTAAGCTTGATGAGGTGAAATTCCTCAACCGACAGTATAGTCTGGATGAGATAAGTTGATACAATGACCAAATTTTGTTTTGCCTTTGTATGCAGTAGTGTTTTTGTTTTGCTACAAATTTATACTTGTTTTTACCCCTAAAGCAATATTTTCTTTAGGATTTTTTTATGGGTAATACAAATATAATCAATATACATCAGCCTAAATTTTTTACAATACACAATATTGTTACTATTGCATTGTTGTCTGCTTTGAGTTTTGTGCTTTATCAGTTTGCTAGATTGCCTGCTTTTCCATTTTTTCCTAGTTTTTTGCAAGTTAATTTGAGTGTGATACCCATTTTGCTTGCTACATTTATGTTGGGATTGTACGGAGGGCTTACTACTGTTGTAGTGAGAGGGTTGCTTTCTTTGCCATTTGGTGGTGAGACAATGTATATTGGTCCGTTGTCTGACTTTATTTTGGGTGTGGCAGTTGTATTGCCAGTTTGGCTTATTTATAGTAGACGAAAGACAAGGATTAATGCATTGATTGCAATGGGGGTGGCAGTAATAGTTGGTACATTTGTGGCAATTATATCTAATAGGTATATCATAATACCTATGTATGCTGAGCTCTTGTATGGAGGTATGCAACCGATAGTAGATTGGTTAAAACCTTTATATGCTGATATAACTGTAGACAATTTTTACAACATTTATTTGTGGGTAGCTGTCTTGCCTTTCAATCTAATGTGGTTGATACCTGTGACATTAATAACATTTTTTTTGTACAAACCTTTAGAAAATCTGTTAAAATCCGTCCAAAATAGACACAAACAACTAGATGACAAGCAACAGTTGTATAGTCAGTTGGATGATGTGTAAGTGTTTTTGTTGTAAATAATTAAATCACATCTAATTTATTTGGTGAATTCGTTGTAATTTTCTATTTATATGTATTAAAAAATACTAAAATAGCTTTAAATTACTTGCATATTCAAATGATATTTGGTATAATACCAATATGTTCATTTGGAAGTTTAGCTCAGTTGGGAGAGCGTCTGTCTTACAAGCAGAGGGTCGGGGGTTCGAGCCCCTCAACTTCCACCAGTTTTCTTTTTCTTTTGGCAACAAGAATATTTTTGTATTCATGTTGTCATTTTTGTTGTCAGCAGCAGAAATTTTGATTCTACTCTATTGGAGAGGTACAACTAGCGTAGATTAAACAACAAAATACCAACAATCAGCAAAACAGGTGTTTTGACTCCAAAAAAGCTCTTGGGGAATCCCATCAACCCCCCAAACGCTTTAAGGTTGTTTTTATTTAAGTCTGTTCCTTTCTTTCTTAATCTAATCTATTTATATACTCCTTTCTATTGACTAATTAGTTTAATATACAAATATTTGCAATTGATGAGAATATAAATATTATTGACATATGTATTTAAATTTGATAAACTTATTGTTAATATAATTATTAATTCATTAACAAAGTATTGCATAATAATAAACAATAAATAGGAGTATCAAATGGGTATATTTAGAGTAGAGTATGATGGCAAGCCTTCTGTCAATGTGGCAAAAGTATATGTTGTAGACAATAATAGAGAGAAAAAGATAGATGTATTTACTAGAGGAGAGTTTGATATTGTACTCACTATTGATGACTCAAAAAATATTCTAGTATACGATAGAACATCTAAGCCCAAAAATATGCTTAGGCATAAAAAGGTTAAAAAACATGAAGTGTATAAGTATACCTATATCAATACAGGAACAGTAGTGTCTGATGAGTGGGTGATGGACAATCCTATTGTACTAAAAAAGTTGTCACCTAGTTTTGATTGTTTTATAAAACCTAATGGAAAATTGAGTTTTGAAGTATTTGATTCCTTAAAATTTTTGCAAACAGTGGTACAAGGTAGTGCAGAATACAATGTTGGTGAATTGAAGAATTTGGTTGTACCTATAGTATTGAAGCGATTTGAAGCTCACTTTGTTGCTTTTTGTGATGATAAGTGTTTGGTATTGTCTACTATTGACCAATACAAGCAAGACATTGTCAATACATTTAAAGAAAAATTGCGACAAACATTGTCCAAATTTGGTTTGAGTCTTATAGCGTTTGATGTAGAAAAGTTTGAAATAGCACGCAAATTTAATAATGACCAAATACAACAATCTTTTAGTATTGTAGACCAAATAGCATTTGTAGATAGTCTAAATCGCAATGATATTAAAATAAATCTAAATGGTGACTATGATTTTAAAGTAATCAATCACAATGATATCAACAATGTTTTGAGAGCAAATGCATTGTCTGCCAATATTGACAATGTCAAAAATACAGTACATGATAAAATACAAAATCTAGTTGTTCAATTCTTGCCAAAGTGGTGTCAAAAGGGTATTTTTGGCGATAAATTAGTTGACTTTAAGAATGATGTAGAGCTATTGTTTTTGCATTATGCCAATAGAGAGTTTAATAAAATAGGTATAGAGTTTGACAATTTTAGTATAAGCAATTTTGATGTACAATTGCAACCTATAGAAGCACCTATTGATTATAGTTATAGTGATAGTATAGAGTATTTGGTACAATTTAATGATACTGTTGAACATAAAGATGTACAAGTAAAAGTTGCTAGCAACTACAAGTTTTGTATATCTGACTATTATTTGTTGAATGAAGTTTTGTTAGAGTCTGGTTTTGTTGCTATAGAAGATGATTTTGAAGGTGTAAAAAATTTATTACAAGATAAACTAATAGATTATCTTCAATATTTTATGCCACAATGGCGTCACAATGGGGTACAAATTGACGAGTTGAATGGATTCAATCAATGTATAGCAAAGTTGTTTTTGGAATATGCAAATAGTCAGTTGATGGAAATTGGTGTGGAGCTAAAAGAATTTGATATATACAAACTTGATTTGTCTGTTGTAGATATACAAGAAATTGTATCAACAAAACAAAATGAAGTTGTACAACTTACATGGTCTAGCGGTAAGAGCAACTTTGCAGATGACTATACAGGCAAAATAACTACTATTTGTGCCAATGGTGGCATGGAAGTTGAAATATTGGACAACTATATAGGTGATGAAAATTATCAACAATATATCAATGACATAATTTTGCCAAAGATAATTTATAGGTTTGATATACATTTTATTGAGTATGTCATAATCAACCAATTGAGTGTGGTTAATTTAGATGGAGTTAGAAGATTTTTGATAGATTCATTCTTGTTGTCAATCAATAAATATCTCAAAAAATTTGGAGTAAAAATACTAGAGTTTAATGTAGAAAAATTTCCTATAGATATGACAATAATACAAAAGTTTAATAGAGACAAGGATAGAAAAAATGGTATAGATACTGAAAAAGATTGTGAAAATCCAAATAATACTACGACACAAAGTGATAGTACTGAAGAAGTTGCAAGCAAAGATAGTAAAGATGGCAATGCCTTTAAACAAAACTTTAGTTCGTATACTTTTTATGGCAACAACTAGGAAAGGGGAATATCCTAAATATTATGGCAATAAACTTAAAGTTTGATGGTGACAAGACAGTTAGCCTTGTCAAATTGTACACATGTTCTGATTTAGAAAACAAAAAAAAGAGTATCAATATACAAGCTATAGGTGGGTTTGATGTAGTTTTTGTCAAGAATGATCAGTTTAGTGAAAGTATTGTAGAGCAGAGTACTACGCACAAACGAGAAAAGAATGCTGTGCATAAGTATTATTTTGTCAACAAGCAACTGATAGTAGATGACGAATTTATTAACAAGGATTTTTTGGAATATAGAGATGTTGCAACCAATACTATGGTGGCATTGGGGGCAAGATGTGTAATAAAATTGTGTATAGATGATTCAAAGGTCTTTGTAGAAAAGTTGATAGACTTTAAACCAAAGTACAGCAAATATGATTTGAAGCAAGATATTATTCCAAAGATATTAGAGCATTTCAATGGTTTTTTGCTTCAAATAATCAATACTGAGAAGATAGAATACAAAAATCTAGAAGAGCAAAAACCCGAGATAGACAAGTTGCTTCTTAACAAATTTGGCACTATGGTGCAAGAGTATGGTATAAGGATATTGCAATTCAAGATACTTCAATTTATGTCGCCACTGCGTAGTCTAGCCGTGCATGCTGTCCCTATAGAGACTGCTTATACAAGGCAACCAAACCATCAAATAACAGCCAAACAAGTTGCACCACAAATTGCAACATCTCAATCTTCTACACTTTCTAAAGATATTGTGACTATGCTAGAAGATAGAGTATCTTTGTTGGTAGACAAGTCTCTAGACAAAATACAGGCATTTTTGGATTCTAGTATGCAAAGTGTTGTTGAGCAAATTGAATCACATATGACTCAATACAGAAACAATAGTGTTGTAGGTATTATGGAAACCAAGTTGTAGTACAATTATTTTGTGTTAAAAGTTGTGTATCTTTTTTGTATTGATATATATTTTAAATACATGAATATACTATATAAAAGCAAAAGCATTGTATTTATATGCAGTGCTTTTGGTATTTAATTTTTGAGAATATACAAGTAACGGATATTAATAATAAGATACAAACAATCAACAAAAGTAGCATTATTCTTTTTTGACGCCAAAAAAGCTATTGGAGTGGGAAAAATCCCCCAAACTCCCGAACGCTTTAAGGTTGATTTTATTCTAGGTGTTACTTTTTTCTATCTTAATATACTTTATTTGTACACTTCTTAATTTTTTACAAATATTTATTAGGAGTATATATTTCAAAATTCAAAATACAGTTGACATACACAGGGATATATGATATAATGAGAGTATAAATAAGGATGGTTTTAAAGGATATTGCTTGCTCCTTGCTCCTTGCTCCTTGCTCCTTGCTCCTTGCTCCTTG
>WRGC01000001.1 GCA_009787385.1 Bacillota bacterium | reverse complement strand
TATTTCTAAGATGTTTTTCGCAGATAGTTTACTATCTGCAGATAGTTTACTATCTGCAGATAGTTTTGTCAACTACTTTTGTACTCTTTTTTTTGGGGGGGGGGATAAATATATATTGTTCAAAATCTATTCAAAACTATGTGCTTTAAATTGATAAACCAATAGATTGTGTAGGAATGGACAAAGCAATAATCGTATGATATAGTTTGAAGCATTATAACAAAAATATATAAAATTTCTTAAATGAGATATTGTTGGATAGCAAGTTTCGTATAACACAAAAATTGACATACAAGATAATATCAAAATATACTCTTGTCGTATACAACAAGAGTATATTTTTGATTTTAATAGACTATACTGTCACATATCTTTGGTCACTATTGTGACTTTTCAACCTGATACAAACAAGTGCAATTGAATAAAATAACACAGTCCACACAACAAGTACAATAATACCAAACAATATAGGAACATCATTGAAATCACTATGGATATCAAATATGAGTCCCATTGTCATACCAAAATGATAAAAAGGCAAATAAGACATCCATTGCTGATTATCAAACAAACCTACAAATACAAGTCCAGAAAACAAAAGTATCAACACAGTCCACAAATACGCAGTATACTTATTTTTTAAAAACATTTCCAATACTACAATACAACTTCTCAAAAACAACAGTACACAAAATATACACAACAACGCCAAACCAAACGCAACCCTAAACGACAGAGCTAATACACTACCATTATTGTACACTATATAAGGCACATCACTACTACTAAAGAAAAATGTAGCCAATGCCAATCCTATAGTATAAAAGCAAACTAAACTAATAAATGCAAAACTAACAAAGAAATACATATCTCCAAAAAACTTTGCTTTTAAATCTAATTTTGTTGATTCCGTATTTGATTGAATATAAATATTATTGTATATTCCATCATCAATTGTACCACTTATATCTATAGACCTACGCTCAATTGTAGCAATACCTGATACAAACAATATTATAACCAAAACAAAATACATCAAAATAGGATACATTAGCACAGAAAGCATTTTGTCTATACTTGAAGGGGCAAAGTTGGCATATAATGAATACGGCATAACATCATTTTGTAGACACCACTTCCATATTGCTACATTTTTTATATCATTTGGATTTTTCAAAATAGCATCTTGTACAACCTGTCGCCAATTGCTAGGGTCTAATGGAAGTGCATGTTGCTCTCCATTAGACACAAAATTAACAATTATAATTGCAACTACTGCTACCAACACAAACAACACTATAGTAATATAAATAGACTTGTTGCGTATTGCTTTTTGCCAGTTTTGTTTGAATACTGTCCACGAATTGATATCCATAAACACTCCTAAAATAGCTTGTCATTTGGACTAATCATTTCCCATTTTCCACTAATACTAGACCAACCTACATTTACACCCCAAGCTTGTATCCCAAACGAATTGATTTGAGTATTTTCCCATGTATTGGCAAAGTATCCTACAGCATTGCCATGATAATTTGCAAATTGACTATTGTATTCGGCATATACATTAAACGAAACAATATTATAGGCATATTGAATATGTTGCACAAAAGGATTCCACCAATCTATCCACTCATCTATTATAATAGACTTGTCTTAAAACATAAACATAGCCCCATTGGTAGTCAACAAAGATGAGTGTCTAGAGCGTGTGGTCTCTTGACCAAAATAACTACTAGTAACCAATAAACCATCAATCAACGCAAGTCCACTAGAACTACCACTTGTATTAAACAACATGATACCCATATAATCCAAGCTTCCAATATTAAAAGAATCACCTTTGGATACAAACCACCAAGGGTTACCTATTCCATTTTCTCTATCATTATTCAACCAACCGCCACTAGTACTAAGCACCCAACTATTAGTAGAACTACTGTAATGTATAGTGACACCATTAACATATGCATTTTTGGGATTAGAACGAGTATTGTCGGATACATTACGACTATCATTACCAATTTCTATTTCTTCTACAAATGTCCCATCGTTATTGCCATTATCTACATTTACATTACCATTTTGATAAGTGTATACACCAATCTCATTTAGCAAAACTTCTTTCTCATCAAAATTGAGAGTGTTGTCGTCCATAATACTGTAGTATTTGTCCTTAAGACCACTCTCTTCGGCTCTAGTAAGCTTTTTGCCTGTATACTTATGCTGAGAAGCAAACTCTTGTTTTGACATTACATCAGCTGGTTGTTGCAACGCCAATGCTTGTGTGGCATTAGATGACAACAACAAAGTCAAGCACAACGAAATAGCAATCAATGCTACTACCCATACTTTTTTTGACTTACTTGTTTTCAAAATATTGTACATAAAATACAATCTCCTTTATTTATTACATTTTAGTCATAAATTTATAGGAGACCCAAAATACTTTGACACAAGAGTATTGTACTTTTATTTAATCTGCATTAATTATGTAGTTAAAAAATAAGCACAACACGACATGACTCCGTGATGTGCCTAACTAATTGATTTATGTAATAACAACGACAATTTGCAAGCCTATGGTACCTATAGACCATACAATCTTGTCATCTCCACAACATAAACTTATAGTCAAGGTGTCAAGGTGTCAAGGCGTCTCATTATAACAAACCTTAAAACATTGACATATATCAATCTTATTTGATTATAATCATACCATATATATGATATTATTGTCAACTACTATTTAGCATTTTAGAATATTTTTTGGTAAACTTTGTTAAACACTTTAAAAAGGCTCTTTGTCAATAGAATCTTTAAAAATAACTTTGTACCGTCAATCAACTATTGTCTCAACATATTGATAGTACTCTCAAATATTTCCATACATGCCGTGATATTGTCTATATATATTGAAAATGGATCACATTTGCGAGTAAGCTTGAACAAAAGCACTATATTATCAAAACAAGCTTTGAGTACTATTTGATTGATTTTATATTTAGAGTTGTCTACAAACAATTTTATTTTAGTTTGTACAAATACGATTGCACCATCAACCTTCGCCCAAATAGTAGGCAAATGATGCAATTTGTCCAAACAATCCAAACATTTGCCCACAATTTTGTCACATGCTCTAGCTTGCTCTATTAGTATCTTGGACACTTCTTCATCATTACATTGATTGCATAAATACAAAAACAACTTGTTTGTACTGTACGCAATCTTGTATATATTGTTTAGTATTATAATATCTGTGTTTTTCATAGCAATAAGGTTTTGGCATCAAATTGCTAGCTTTGATGTAAGTTTAGATATTTCTTACAATCGCTTGCAATTTGATGCATTTTTCAACACACAATATCAACCAAACAACGCTGCAAAAGTATTTGGTCCCGCCAAACCATCTGCACTCAAACCTGCATTCCTTTGCAATTGCATAACTGCCGCTCTAGTATTTGAACCAAATATACCATCAGGTACAGTATTATAACCCCTAACATACAATGCCGCTTGTAGCAAATATACTAGATTACCTCTATCTCCATCTCTCAATATGGGGATAGATGACTTGGTGCGAGGTCCCCACAGTCCATCTGTAGCCAACCCTGCTCTATAATCCAAATTGAGTTGTTGTTGCAAGCCTCTCAACAAAGCCCTTTGACTAACTGGGCCCCAAATACCATCGGCTATTATACCTGTATTGTATCTATTATTGAGTACTTGCTGTATATTTGCTACAGTATTTGGATTGAGTGTACCCGGTTGTGCTGGCGAACTTGGGCTACCATCACAACTTATACCCAAAGTTGCAATTATTCCATTAGCTATTGCATTGGCATAATCATCAAAATTGGCATCAAACAATTCGTTGTCCCTAACATTGCTAATAAAATTGGATTCTACTAGCACTGAAGGAGCGTTTGTCTGCCTCAACACACTAAAATTGCTATTGAGTATTCCCCTATTGCCTTGTATCCCTGTATTTGCAATTCTACTCATGATATTGCTAGCTAGATTGAGTGATGTCTTGTCGGGGTTAGTGTATACATGTACTTCAAACCCATTTGCATTTGGATTGTCACTTGAGTTTCTATGTAATGAAACAAACAAATTAGCTCCCGCATTATTGCTAATAACACTCCGTTGTCCCAATGTTATAAAAGTATCTGTAGTCCTAGTATATAACACATTGACACCACACTTAGCCAATATATTACCTATCGCAAGCGTTAGTCTAAGGTTGTCATCTGCCTCTCTCCTGTTGCCTAGCGTAGCGCCTGGGTCTGTTCCACCATGTCCTGCATCTAATACTACTGTTGCCATAGATGTTTTTCTCCTAATATTTAAAAGGTATTTATTGTACAATATATGCATATATCAATATTTGGTTACCATTGCATTAGTTAATATATTAATACAATTTTTGCAACATATGCAAAAACCAATATTTGTTTTGATTTTAGTTATCAACTTTAGTAGAAAGTGTACAACGAACGCTTATTAACAACAAAATACAAAACTTCAACAAAACCAGTATTATTCTTTTTTGGCGTCAAAAAAGAACAAAAAAAGCTTTTGGGCGGTTGCGAATTCAAACTCACAAAAACTTTAAGGTATATTTTATTTAGATATTTCTTCTTTCCATCTTAATATACTCTATTTGTACACTCATCTTAATATCAAACACACATAAACAAATCTGCACAATAATTGTAAATATCAATTTTTAATTAATATAATTGCTTTACAATTGATTTTATTTTATATATAATATTATCAATAACATATATAGTCTATAAACGGTAACAATAAAAATAGGAATTATTACATGCTAAATGAACATACAATAGGACAAAAAATTACAAAAGCACGCAAAGCTAAGGATATAAGTCAAGCACAACTAGCCGAATATCTATCTATTAGCCCACAAGCAGTATCTAGATGGGAGTCGGGAGATAGTTTGCCTGACATCATACAGTTGGACAATTTGGCTATGTATTTGGGTGTAGACCTAAATTATTTTTCTAGCTTTGACGAAGATGATATATTGGACAGAAATCAAAAACCACTCAATATGGCTTTTAGCAATTGGTCAAACAATGACTTTAGTGGATTGTCTAACATGGGGGGCAAGCTTGGTTATAGCAATATACACAACTGTATCTTTAATGATGCAAAACTAGCAGATGCCAATCTCAAAGCTAGCAATATCAACTCAAGCTATTTCAACAAAGCTGATTTGAGAGGGGCTATAATTCATGCCACACAACTTATAAAATCCAACTTTGTAGGTGCAGACCTGTCAAATGCTAGCATAAAAGCTAGCAACATAAGCAATAACAATTTTGATGAAGCCAACTTTAGCAATGTCAAAATAAAGTCTAGCAAAATATCCAAAAACTCATTTAAGGATACTATATTCAATGGAACAGAACTAACTAGCATACTAATCAAAGATACTGTTTTTTATTGTGATTTTGACAACTGTACAATTATCAATTGCAACTTCAAAGACACAACTTTTGACAACTGTCACTTAAACAATGTTTTTTTCAAAAATAGCAATCTAAAAAAAGTTCACTTTTCCAACTGCACAGTAGACAAATCTACTCTAGTATTTTTAAAATCTTCCAAAGCAAATACATCAGGTTTGACAGTTATAAATTAAACAACAGTATATATTTATATTTTCAATCTTTTTGATATAAAAAGGCAATCACAAAATTAGTGATTGCCTTTTTATATAATCTTTTTACTTTATCATTAATCAATATAATGATACACATATTTTAATAATATCTATCAAAATACTCATCTACACCCAATAATTCATTATTAATGAATATAAATTCATATTGATTTTCATTGTCCCAATATACCATATCCTTAAAATATCTATCAAACAATATTTGAGTAGTACTTATCTCTCTTTTATATGCCCCCAAATTTATATACTCAATCTTTGCTTTTTCTCTAAATAAAGCAAAAGCATTTTTCTTATCAAAGTCTATTGCACTATAATTTGTAAGTGGTATCAAAGAAATTTGATCTGCATCTAGCAAATTATCTCTTAAATAATCTAAAAATATGTTTAGTGTTTCAATATCCCATCTATGTTTGTGGGTTGAATCACCTTTCTTTGATGCTTTGATATCTATATAATATAATTGTTTATATATATTTTTTGGTATATCATTGTCACTTAATTTTCTAGGAACATTATTTTTATACAAAATACATGCTTCAGTATACTCTTTAATTGGCATACTATTTATAGATGTTAATGTTAGTATAGCAAAGTCATCCTTTTTATACTCATACAATTCTTTAGTTGATAATAAAGCATAGGCATCCACAATCCAATCATCCATGTCATTATAAAGTTTAGAATGACCTATCTCCATATTGGTTCACCATACCAAGAATGTGTTTCAAACTCATATGGATGGTAGTGATTAAAAAACAAACCACTTCCATTATGCAATTCAGAACCTCTTACTCTATATGACTTACTAGCATCCAAAGCAAGTACTTTTGCGTCTTCATCTTCCTTTGTATATGTTCCTATATCTTTTCTATTAACTCTCAAATAAGCTGTAGCAACAATCCTTGAAACTGCGGTTGGATAAAAATACATATTACTATCTTTCTTTAATATTAAATAGTACTGTCCACTTTTTTGCATTTGTGATACATTTGTAGTTGTCAATGCAACTTCAACCCCATTAACTTCCACTGTAAATGATTCTCTTGCTTGCCCCTTTGCATTATTAAAAATGTCTATTATTTGTCCTGCAAAGTCTCTAGCCGCATCTACAAATGCATTGATTATCGCTTGAAATATACTCACTATGTTTGACCAATAACACACTATTATTGCCAACATTACTGCAAGTGCTATACCTATTGCGGCTGCCTTTCCCCAACTAGGTATGTACCACTGCTGTACTGTCCACCCTATCGTACTCATATCACCACACATCGTACTCGCCGCCCATCCTACCATTCCCACTCCTATTAATGCCGCATACAAATCATATCCCTTTACACCTATACTATGTGTATTGCTCTCTAAATCACTATCTATATATTGTTCTACATCTCCAACTATCACATTATCATAAAAACTCAATGCTTCTCTATCTCCACTACTCTCTATACCATTCCTTATCACATCTTGTGTATCTACATCTACCTCTTCAAACATTTCTGTTTGATAATTAATAAAATCTCCTACTGTACTCCTAACTATATACCTAAACATCTCACTGTCAAACCTAGATATCCTATCTACTATATTAGCAAACATCTCTCGCTCTTGTTCTTCTTGCGTCATTCTTACATTGTTATTAACCTGAGACACTATCTCACTTAAATCATCATAACTAAACTTTGTATTGTCATCTACTTGCCTCCAATAGTTTTGTTGTATTATTGTAGGTGGCGTTGCTATCTCTACACCATATTCCGTACGCAACAATGATATCATCATTGCCGATACTGGCAATACTACTATTAGTGACAACAATACCAACCATTGCCACAAACTCAATTTTTTCTTATCCATAATATTATCCCATTTATTTTAATTACTTCTATCTAAAAAGTTTATGCAATTATAACATACAAAAAAAAAAAATAAACAACTGTTTATAGCCATTTTATTAAATATTTTTGTTTGTTTTAATACAAAAAGGCAATCACAAAATCAGTGATTGCCTTTTTTTAAATAATTAAAAAACTCAAAGACTTTAGTCCAACAAAACAAAAGCTACAATCATGTTTTGCATGATTGTAGCTCAATATTTATTTCTCAAAATATCAACCCAAAAGTCCAATTGTTTGATATTTTTGTAAGCAACACAAATAGTTTAACAAAGTCTTTTTACACAATATCTACTTTACAATTCTACAGGTTCTATATCCTTGTATATCTTCATGCCTGTACCTGCTGGAATAAGCTTTCCTATTATTACATTTTCTTTTAATCCTATTAGCGGATCTACTTTGCATTTTATTGCGGCTTCAGTCAATACTCTAGCGGTTTCTTGAAATGACGCAGCACTCAAAAAGCTGTCAGTTGCAAGTGCAGCTTTGGTTATTCCCATCAAAACATGCTTGGCTTGACTTGGCTTTCCAAATTCTGCTATTGTAGCTAGGTTGGCATCATTAAAATCCATCATATTTACCAAGTCACCTGCAAGCAAATTGGTATCACCACTATCTTCTACCCTAACTTTTTTCAACATTTGTTTTATAATAACTTCTACATGCTTGTCACTAATAAGAACTCCTTGAGATCGGTATACTGATTGAACTTCTTTGAGTAGATACTCTTGAACTTCCTTGCGCCCCTTAGTGCGAAGTACATCGTGCGGATTAAATGGTCCTTCTGTAAAAGCATCACCCGATTGCACTATTGCACCATCACGAATCTCATGTTTTAGTTTTGCACCAAAAGGTATACTATAGCTATCTTCTTTTCCATCTGTTCTTTTTACCTTTATGTCTCTCTTGCCCGCTTGTTCTTCTATACGAATTGTACCACCGTATTCTACCAAGACGGCTGCCGCCTTGGGCTTGCGTGCTTCAAACAACTCTTCTACTCTAGGCAAACCTCTTGTAATATCGTCTGCACTTGCTATACCACCTGTGTGGAAAGTACGCATTGTCAACTGTGTACCCGGTTCACCTATACTTTGAGCTGCTATAATACCTACAGCTTCACCAATCTTGACTTGATCATTTCCTGCCATGTTCTTGCCATAACATCTAGAACATATACCCAACTTAGAACGACAAGATAGGACAGACCTAATCATAACAGTTTTAAATCCCGCCGCTATTATATTTTCGGCAACAACTTCATCCATAAGTTGGTTGACTTCTACCAATATTTTTTTTGTCTTAGGATGATGCAATGTCTCAGCAGAAACTCTACCAACCAATCTCTCTTGCAAATGCTCTATAACTTGTTCACCATCTAATATACTAGAAATTTTGACACCTATAGGATTAGTCCCCTCACAACAATCTTCTTCTCGCACTATTACATCTTGAGAAACATCTACTAGTCTACGAGTCAAGTATCCTGATTCTGCTGTCTTAAGTGCCACATCAGACAATCCCTTGCGTCCACCGTGAGATGAAATAAAGTACTCCAATACAGTCAATCCCTCTCTAAAAGATGATCTAACTGGCGTCTCTATTGTTTTTCCTTGTGGGTTGGTCATCAAACCACGCATACCTGCAAGCTGAGCTATTTGTTTCATACTACCTCTCGCTCCTGATGTTGCCATCATATTGATTGGATTGAGTGGTTGTAGTGTACTCTCTAACTCTTTCGTAACATCTCTATTTACTTTTGCCCAAACATCTATTACTCGACGAGATTTTTCATCTTCAGTCATAAAGCCTCTTTTATAAAGATTCTCTATACTTATTACCTTATTCTCCCCATCTTGAATCAATCCCTTTTTAGCATCAGGCACATGCATATCAAACACACTAGTAGTAACAGCACCAATAGTACTATATTTAAATCCTAAAGTTTTGATATTATCCAAAACCTTAACTGTCTCTGTACCACCCTTATTTTTGTAAACCAAATCCACTATCTTAGACAACTCATTTTTGCCAACTCTACAATTGATTTCGTACAAAAACAAATCTTCAGGCTTTTTGCGTCTTATAAACCCTATATCTTGAGGTACAACCTCGTTGAGCAACATTCTACCCAAAGTAATTTCTACTCTACGAGCTTCTTGTACCCCATTAATTGTTTTTACAACTCTAATATATATTTTAGACTGTAGTTCTATTACGCCATTAGCATATGCCATCTTGGCTTCATCGGCATCCAAAAAGCACTTACCTTCACCCTTTGCCCCCGGCTTTTCTATAGTCATATAATATATCCCTATAACCATATCTTGCGTAGGAGAAACTACAGGACGCCCATCACTCAATTTGAGTATGTTATTGCTAGCAAGCATCAAAAACCTAGCTTCTGCTTGAGCAGACAAAGATAAAGGGACATGGACAGCCATTTGGTCGCCATCAAAGTCAGCATTGAAAGCACTACATACCATTGGATGAATCTTTAAAGCTCTTCCCTCAACCAACACGGGTTCAAAAGCTTGAATACCCAAACGGTGCAATGTTGGGGCACGATTGAGCAAAATTGGATGTTCCTTAATGACTTTTTCTAAGACATTCCATACATCTTTAGACTGTCTATCTACAACCCTTTTAGCAGATTTGATATTGCTTACCTTGCCTTGAGCTACCAACTCCTTCATAATGAAAGGTTTAAACAACTCCATTGCCATTTCTTTTGGCAAACCACATTGATAAATCTTAAGCTCAGGACCTACTACAATTACAGAACGCCCACTATAATCTACACGCTTACCCAACAAATTTTGTCTAAATCTACCCTGTTTACCTCTCAACAAACCACTGAGAGACTTAAGTTCACGATTGCCACTACCTGATACAGCTTTTCCTCTACGACCATTGTCTATAAGAGCATCTACGCTTTCTTGCAACATGCGTTTTTCGTTGCGTACAATTATGTCAGGAGCTCCCAATTCTATCAATTTTTTGAGACGATTATTGCGGTTGACAACACGACGATAAAGGTCATTTAGGTCACTTGTGGCAAATCTACCCCCATCTAGTTGCACCATAGGACGCAAGTCAGGTGGAATAATTGGCAAAACTTCTAGCACCATCCATCTTGGATCATGTCCTGACTTGCGAAATGCATCCAAAATATCTAAGCGTTTTACTGCCTTTACCTTTTTTTGCCCTTGGCTCTTTTCTGCCAATTGCTTCATTTCTTCGTATTCGGCATTGATATCTATAAGTCCCAAAAGTTCTCTAATAGCTTCAGCACCCATGCCTGCCCTAAACTTATCCCCAAATTCTTCTTTCTTTTCTCTATATTCCTTGTCTGTAAGAATTTGCTTAAATGCAAGATCAGAAGTACCTGGGTCTATTACTACAAAGTTGACAAAGTATACAACTTGCTCTAATTGCTTAGGAGCAATATCCAATACAAGTCCAATCCTAGATGGAACACCTCTAAAATACCAAATATGAGTAACAGGTGTAGCAAGCTCTATATGCCCCATTCGTTCTCGCCTGACTTTTGCTTTGGTGACTTCTACACCACACTTATCACAGACTACTCCACGATAACGCACTCTCTTGTACTTGCCACAATGACACTCCCAATCTTTAATTGGTCCAAATATGCGTTCGCAAAATAGTCCATCTTTTTCAGGCTTTTGCGTACGATAGTTGATAGTCTCAGGCTTGGTAACTTCGCCATGACTCCATTCCCTAATCTTGGAAGGACCTGCCAAAGCAATTTGCATTGAATCAAAATTGTTAAGTTCAAACATTTTATGGTTTCCTTGTTATGTTTGGTTTTAGAGTATACAACGAGTGGATATTAACAATAGAATACAGACAATCAACAAAACTAGCGTTATTCTTTTTTGACGCCAAAAAAGAACCAAAAAAGCACTTGGGAGGTTGCGAATCCCCCCAAACCCCCGAACGCTTTAAGGTTGTTTTTATTTATTTGTTTCATTTTTCCATTTTAATGTACTCTATTTGTACACTCTTGTTGGTTGATAGTAGATATCTACTCAAGATACAAAAAGCAAAACTTGCACATATGTGACAACGCTGTATCACACACAAATGAGTAGAATAATCTCATTAAATAGCAATTACTTTTTAAGCTTAGAAATGATATCATCTAAAGCATCACTGTCCAAAATGTCAAAGTCATCTTCATCTATTTCATCTTTGGACAATATCCTATCTTCAAAATGGTCTTCTATATCTTTTTCTATATTAGACAATAGGTCTTCACCAAAATCTCCATCTAGAATTTCGTCATCATTAAATGCCGATTCTATCTCTATTTCATCTAATTCGGTCAAATTGCCTGCTACAAAGTGTTTGAAATGTTTTTGTTGTGCTTCGTGGTTGATTTCTTCTTCTATTAAGTCTTGTATACCTATCTCAACATTTTGGTCAGACATAACCTTGACATCCAATGCCAAAGATTGTAATTCCTTGATAAGAACTTTAAAACTTTCAGGTACACCCGGTTCGCTAAGTTGTACCCCCTTGATTATACTCTCATATGTCTTTACTCTACCCGCTACATCGTCCGACTTTATAGTCATAATCTCTTGCAAAATATTGGCCGCACCATAAGCATACAACGCCCAAACTTCCATTTCACCAAAGCGTTGTCCACCAAACTGAGCCTTTCCACCCAACGGTTGCTGAGTAACAAGAGAATATGGTCCTGTAGAACGAGCATGAATCTTGTCATCTACCAAGTGGACTAGCTTTAGCATATACATGCTACCTACAGTAACTCGGTTTTCAAACGGCTCGCCCGAACGCCCATCATACAATCTAATTTTGCCGTCTACCTTGTCATTTGAAGAAAATCCATGTTCGTTCAACAATGCCTTTATGTCCTGTTCTGTAGCACCATCAAATACTGGTGTAGAAATTTTCCACCCCAAAGACCTACAAACTAATCCCAAATGGACTTCTAATACCTGTCCTATATTCATACGACTAGGAACACCCAATGGATTAAGAACTATCTCAAGGCGTGTACCGTCTTCCATAAATGGCATATCTTCTTCTGGCAATATTCTACTGACAACACCCTTATTGCCATGTCGTCCTGCCATCTTGTCCCCAACACTAATTTTGCGTTTTTGAGCTATATATACACGCACCAATTTGTGTACACCCGGACTCATTTCGTCCTTATTAGCTTTGGTAAAGACTTTAATATCTACTACAATTCCACCCTCACCATGTGGCACTCTTAGACTAGTGTCCCTAACCTCTCTAGCTTTTTCACCAAATATCGCTCTCAATAGACGCTCTTCGGGCGTAAGGTCTGTTTCACCCTTTGGCGTAACCTTACCTACAAGTATGTCACCTGACTTGACTTCTGCACCTATCCTAATTATGCCATCTTCGTCCAAATTAGCCAAAGCATCTTCACCAACATTGGGTATATCTCTAGTAATTTCTTCTTCACCCAATTTGGTATCTCTAGCTTCCATCTCATGCTCTTCTATGTGGATACTAGTAAAAACATCTTCCTTAATTAGCTTTTCACTCAATAGTATGGCATCTTCATAATTATAACCTTCCCACGCCATAAACCCAACTAGTATATTGCGCCCCAAAGCTAACTCTGTATTTTGAGTACTATGTCCATCTGCCAACACATCACCGCTTTGTATAATTTGCCCCAAATTGACTATAGGTCTTTGATTGATACAAGTACCTTGGTTGCTTCCTGTAAATTTTTTGAGATAATAAGATGCTACTCTTCCATCTTTTTCTTTAACTCTAATTTCATCTGCCGAAACATAACTGACAATACCCTCATTGCGTGCTACTACCATTATGCCACTGTCGTATGCAACTTTGTATTCTATGCCTGTACCTACTATTGGAGACTCAGGTTTGAGCAACGGAACAGCCTGCCTTTGCATGTTGCTACCCATCAATGCTCTGTTGGTATCATCGTTTTCTAAAAATGGAATAAGAGCAGTAGCTACAGAAACTAGTTGCCTTGGATTGACATCCATATAATCTATAGTGTCACGGTCAACTTCCAATATATCTTCTCTATGTCGTGCGGCAACCCGTATATTGCTAAACCAGTTGTTTTCATCTAGTGGGGCATTGGCTTGTGCTACAGTATATCTATCTTCTTCATCAGCAGGCAAATATACTATTTCATCTGTGACTATTTTATTGACTTTATCTACTTTACGGTATGGAGCTTCTATAAAGCCCATAGGATTTATACGACTGTAAGTAGACAAGCTAGATATCAATCCTATGTTTTGTCCTTCAGGTGTCTCTATAGGGCAAAGTCTAGAGTAATGAGTATAATGCACATCTCGCACATCAAAACTAGCTCTATCCCTATTAAGTCCACCCGGACCCAAAGCTGACAGTTTTCGTTTGTGTGTAAGTTCGCTAATTGGATTGGCTTCATCCATGAACTGACTAAGTTGCGACGAACCAAAAAACTCTCTAATGGCACTAGATACTGGTCTAATATTGATAAGCGATTGTGGGGTCAGTTCGGTTTCGTTTTGAATTTGCATTCTTTCTCTCACTACCCTTTCCAAACGAGCTATACCTACCCTAAACTGGTTTTGCAACAACTCACCTACTATACGCACTCTACGATTGCCCAAGTGGTCTATATTGTCTACCACACCAACACCGTGATGTAGTCCCAAAATATAATTGATATTGCTCAAAAAATCATCTACAGTCAATCTCTTAGACACCAATTTTTGAGCATTGTCCTTTACTGCCTTTTCAAAATTTTTGGTAGATGGATTGTCTGCTAGCAATTGCTTGAGCAATGGATAATACACAAAACCTCTTATACCTACTATATCTTCTACTATGCCAACTGTTTTTCTATCCACGCCAAAAGCTTCTATGTCCACTTGATTGTTTCCCATCACTTCAAACTCACCATTTGGCACGGCAAGCACAACCCTATTGATACCTGCATTTTGAATCTTGATTGCAGTCAACTCGTCCAAAGTTTGTCCCGCTTTTGCTATCAACACACCATCTTCACCTATTATATCTTTAGACAATGTCTGTCCTGTAATGCGAGATGACAATGCAAGTTTTTTGTTGATTTTATATCTACCTACTGTAGTCAAATCATACTTTTTGTGGTCAAAAAATAGAGACTCCATGTAGTTTTTTATCTGTTCTACATTGCTAACTTCACCCGGTCTAAGCTTTCGGTTAAGTTCTAAAATAGCTTCATCTTCAGTACTTGTAGTGTCCTTTAATAAAGTATTGGCAACAATTTCATTGTTGTTAAACAACTCCAAAATAGCTTGATTGTTGCCAAAGTTGCCATTAGAAATAGCACTCAAAACCTTAATAAATATAGTTGCTGGCACTTTGCGTTGTCTATCTATTTGAACATTGAGTATCCCACTACTGTCTTGACTAAACTCAACCCACGCTCCACGCCCAGGGATGCTTGTACTACTAAAGCTTGCCGCACCTGATTTTGGATCTAATTCCTTTCCAAAGTACACCCCAGGACTACGAACCAATTGACTAACAACAACTCGTTCTGCACCATTGATAATAAAACTACCATTTGGCGTCATGAGTGGAAAATCCCCCATAAACACATCTTGCTCCATAGTCTCGCCAGTCTCTATATGAACCAATCTCACCTTAACTTTGAGTGGAGCTGCATAAGTTGCGTCCCTATCTTTACATTCCTTTTCGGTATACTTAGGCTTTTGTTCTAAAGTATGTTCCAAAAAATAAAGCTCCAACTTGTTACTAAAGTCAGTGATAGGATTAAAGTCCTGAAAAACTTCTCTAATCCCGTCTATCAAAAACTTGTCAAATGATACTTTTTGAGACTGAATAAAATAAGGCATGTCCATTACATCCCGTATTTTGCCAAAACTGTACCGCTTGCTATTGCCATACTTTACTTCTTTGAGTGACGCCATTACTATACCTACCTTTTTATGAGATGAAAATTTGAAAATATTTTCTAATAATTCACTCTCAAAATGTTTGTGTGTCTAAAATATATATACAAAGTTGTCATTGTTTCAAAACCGAAAATACAATGTCAATACACTATTAAAACAATCAACACTCCAACAAAATAGCAAAAAAGAACGCACACAATACTGAAAAACACAGTATTGATACGCCCTAATATCCTAGGAGACCTATGCAAATACACAAATTAGCATGCTGTACCTAGCATAACACTTTTAAAACAACTCTGTCAACTGTTTTGATACAATTTGCCAATTAAAAACAGAAATAGGAGTATACAAATAGAGTACATTAAGATGAAAATAAGAAACAATTAAATAAAATCAACCATAAATCGTTAGGGGGTTTGGGAGATTCGCAACCCCAAAAAGCTTTTTTGGTTCTTTTTTGGCGTCAAAAAGAATAACACTAGTTTTGTTAATTGTTTGTATCTTATTGTTGATATTCGCTCGTTGTACACTCTCACAGAAATTTTGATATAAGGTTTTACTTACATTATCACTAACACCCAAAGCATCTACCAAGCAACTAGAGTTGTTCAACTATTGTATACTGCTCTCTCAAATCATTGTATTGCGAATGTGGTATTAGCCCCTCATATTGCAATCTTCCTGCTACTATTGATTGACAACTTACTATAAGTAATATAAACAACAAAAAGACTAATACAATTTTTGTATTAGTCTTTTTAAATTTATTCAATTTATGCAAATAGTGAATACTGGATTGCACCCAACAACGCATAAATTTTGTTGCACTCTATAGTACTAAGCAAGTGGAGCAGATACTTTTAAAGATTCCATCAAAGTATTGCCCTTGATAGTAGTTAATCCATTCAACCATATGCTTCTCAATCTATTGATTGAACCTTTACCATTGGCATGTTCAAATATATCACTAATAGTTTTTGTTTCGCCATTTACTTTAAGAGCAATTGTATTTTTCTCACCATATTTTGCTCTAAAAGATATATTGGAAATACTATCACCAAGTTCATACTTATGAGCCTCATCAGTATCTTCAAATTCTGCTACTGCTTGAGTCTTATTAGTTGCATTATCAATTATCTCGTTTTTATGACTGCTAGTTGACTGTACAACTACATAGTACTGACCTTCGTGTTTTGCAAAGAAATATGTTATACTACCACCTACCTTATCTGCTGCTTGCTCTCTATCAAAGAAAATTGACATCTTTACAAATGTACCATGTCCTTCCATATTATCATTAGGAACAAAATTACTCTCGTCTTGCAATGCAATTTCCAAACCATCAGAATTTTCAAAACCTGTACTCTTGTCACCCAATCCAACAAAAGAACTTCCTCCTTGGTCTTGGGTATCTGGTTCTACTTTAAAGTTAGATAAATCAATATTTTTAGAAACTCTAATTTCTGATTCTATATCAGGTGCTCTAGATTCTTCAACAATTACTGTGTGTGTCCATGTTGCAGGGGCAGAAAAGTTTTCGCCATCAGTTGCCCTAACTTCACAAGTCACAGTTGCTTTTTCGTCTGCACCAATTGAAGCAATTTCTATTGTAAAGGTATTGTCTAATGGTTTGTACTTAAATGCAGCTTCATTATCAACTGTCCAGTTATAATCAAACTGTACATCTTGTTGACCGTATGATGCATTGATAACAAAACTCAACTCATTATAATCACCTCTTGTCACTGTTGTTGTTTTACCATTTTCTGCATTAGCTTGCAATGTAGGTGCTGCAAGGTTGTTAGAATCACTCTTGTACAACACACTTACGCTAATTACTACAGCAGCAATTAGCAACAAAGCCACAACTATCGCTACAATGCGATTGCGTGTTTGTCTTGACTTGTTTGTATCCAAATAATAATTTGGCATCGTTTTTCCTCCTGATTTTGTATGACATGCTCAACTATGTAGCTTGTCAAAAATCTTGTATGTGTAGTATTTAATACAAATAGATGATTGATTTTATAACACAATATACCATCTATCACAACAATTGTACCACGAAAAAAAAAAACGAAACGAAATGCAAACAAATATATTTGTAAATATCTATAAACTTTATAAATATTTTACATACATTCCATATATTTACATTTGATTTTATAAATTTCACAAGTGTGAGAATATCAAAATTGCCAACTATACAATAAAAATGAGAGTGTACAAATAGACTACATTAATATAAAAAACAGTAGCACTTAAATAAAATCAACCTTAAAGAGTTCGGGGATTTTTGGGGATTCTCACCCCCCAATAGATTTTTTGGTTCTTTTTTGGCGTCAAAAAAGAATAATGCCTGTTTTGTTGATTGTTTGTATCTCATTGTTAATAATAGCTCGTTGTATAGTATCTAAAATATTGACTGTATTTGTTTTGCAATATAAATCATCAAAATAGTATCAACTACAAAATTAATACAATATTGCAATACATGTATAGTAATTGCAATACAATAAATCACATTATATGTAACCATTTTTGTGATTTTATCATAGAATAATATAAATAAAAATCAATATTATGCTTCGTATTCTTTTTATGAGAGTGTTGTTTTCATACTCTTATATGAGACTATGCTAATTGGAGAAAACAATGGGTCAAGGTACATTAATAATTAATACTATGATATCTGATGGGGCACTTCCTGTTGGAAATGTCAACTTTATGCTATTAGACAAGCAAGGAAATACACTATTTAGCGGGCAAACAGATGAACACGGTATGAGTCCTGTATTGGCATTATCAGCTCCTGATCGCAAATTGTCTTACAACCCTGACATGGACATATTGCCATATTCTACATATGACTTGTGGTTGGCAAAACCCGAGTATGCCACAACTAGTCTTTTGAATATAGAAATCTTTGATGGACAACAAGCTATTTTGCCTGTTGATATGACTCCCGTAATAGCGGGTTATGAGGATATATTGGTAGAACACCTTCCCCCACCATTAGCAGAACAACAAACAGAAAATACAGGAGAACCTGGTCCCGAACAATTGCAACAAGAGGGATTTGTTGGCACAGACATAGGTGACAGTATTGGCGACTATGCACAAAGGCAAGGTAGCGGGACTTTGGTACAAAATATAGCAGGACCGGGGCATACTACTCAAGATGCAACTGGACTAAATCCAATTGTCAAGACCAATACATTGAGACAACATAGGCGATTATTTGGCAATCTACTAGATAGACTCAACCACCACAATGATGAACAACTAACTTACATACAATCTACTCCCGATGACTTAGAACGCATATTGCCTACTGTAGTCATACCCGAGTATGTAGTAGTTCATTTGGGGACACCGTCCAATACATCAGCACAAAATGTAAGAGTAAGATTTGTTGATTATATAAAAAATGTAACATGTAGTGAGATATTTCCCACTTGGCCAAGAGATGCAATCATAGCCAATATACATTGCATAGTGACTTTTACACTCAATCGCATGTATACACAATGGTATAGAGTAAGGGGTTATGACTTTGACATAACCAACAATACGGGATACGACCAGTTTTATGTACACAACAGAGAAATTTTTGCCAACATAAGTCAACTAGTAGACGAAACATTTGATGTGTACGCCAAACGCCAAGGGTTTAACAATCCATTTTTTACAGAATATTGCAACGGCACAACATCTACATGCAATGGTTTGTCTCAATGGGGAACTGTCCCCCTTGCCGAAAAGGGCATGACTCCATTGCAAATACTCCACTACTATTATCCTGATGACTTAGAGCTTACAACAGCCCCATCAGGCGTAATTGATGGATTTCCCGGAACTATGCGTCAAGGGGAATCGGGTGATGTAGTAGCTCGCATACAAGTTTATCTCAACCGAATAGCAGCCAACTACCCGCTAATACCAAAAATCAATCCTGTAGATGGCTCATTTGGGGCTCAAACAGTAGATGCGGTAAAAGCTTTTCAAAAAACATTCAACTTGACACAAGATGGCATTATAGGTAGAAGCACTTGGAATAGAATAAACCAAATATACAGTGCCGTCACCAAATTGTCCGAACTTCAAGGTGAGGGTGAACGCATTGGTCTTAGCCCAAATCCCCCCACAACAACAATACGCCAAGGCAATCGTGGAGCTGATACAATGCATCTTCAGTTTTTGCTCAATTATATAGGTGAATTTTTTGATGAAATTATCCCACCTGTACAGGACAGTATATTTGGTGACAGTACTACAGATGCTGTAAAAGCGTTTCAAAGACACTTTGGTTTGACGGCTGATGGTGTTGTTGGTGCTAAAACATGGAGAGCATTGTACGAAACATATAGAGAATTGCAAGGTGACATTGCTCCCCCTCCACAAAACAACAAACCATCAACCCCACCACCAACACAAAACAACCCTTTCCCTGGATATATATTGAGACAAGGACAGTCAGGGGCAAATATTCGCACTTTGCAAAACTTGCTCAATCATGCAAGAACTGTCTTTGGAGCAATACCTGCTATAACAGTAGATGGTGTATTTGGACCTGCAACAACTCAAGCTGTACGCACTTTTCAACTATATTCAGGGTTGGTAAATGATGGATTGGTTGGTCCTCAAACTTGGGCTGCTTTGGCATCTATATAAAATATCAATCAATATTGGAAAGAGTGTACAACAAGAGATTATTAACAATAAAATCAAAATATCAACAAAACCAACATTATTTTTTTTTGACGCCAAAAAACCAAAAAAGCTATTGTGGGGTTGCAAATTCCCTAAACGCATTAAGATTGATTTTATTTATCTATTACTTCGTTCTGTTTTAATGTACTATATTTGTACATTTATATATTTGATTAAAGTTGTAAATTACAAAAAGCAATCTACCCTAAAACTCTAGAGTAGATTGCTTTTAATAATTTACAAATCAACCAAGCCAATCTTTTTAAATTCGTTCAACAATTTTTTGACCGCCTTTGCTCTGTGATTGATATTCAATTTGTCTTTTTCGTCCAATTGACTCATGCACTTATCATATCCGTCAGGCACAAATATAGGCTCAAATGTCATACCTTTGTCCAAATCTACTATGTGAGTTGAGATTTTACCGCTCATTTCACCTTGTACCTTTATCACTGTTTCATCAGCAATGATGCATGTAATATAACTTACAAAACTAGCCCGTCTATCAATCTTGTCTTCCATTTCTTTCAACAATGCCGTCAATCTATCAAAACGAGAAAATTTTTCACCACCTGCATAATGTGCAGTATCCACCCCTGGGCGTCCATCTAATACTCTAATAATGAGACCACTGTCATCGGCAATTGTCGGCATACCCGTGTCTCTATAGATTTGGTTAGCTTTAAGCCAACTATTGCCCTCAAATGTACCACTATCTTCTATCACTTCTTTTGTATAGTCAATATCACTTAGTGTACAAAGTTGAATAGTATCAGTATTGAGTAATGCTGACAACTGTTTGAGCTTACCTTTGTTGGTTGTAGCCAATACAAATTTCATATTTCATATCCCAATAACATTGCTAATTAATATTGAAAGCGTACAACAAGAGAATATTAACAGTAATATACAAACATTCAACAAAAGCAATATTATTCTTTTTTGACAACAAAAAAGAACCAAAAAAACTCTTGGGGGGGCGAATTCAAACCCCCGAACGCTTTCAGGTTGATTTTATTTAAGTTGTCTCTTACTTTGCATATTAATGCACTCTATTTGTACACTCTCAAATAAAGTTATTCACATTTGATTTATCAAAAAGGTCAATCAGCAGCAGCATCTTGTTGCTCTTCTGTATCAAATAAAGACATTAAATCGTGTTCTTTATTTTTATTCAACTCATATGACAATTTGTCCGTCTCTTTTTCTACACTTAATATTTCGGCATGCACTAATAAGCTTTTAATTTTAAAAAAATCAATAAGTACAACTAACAATCTTATAACAACAAATATCAATATGATTGATAATAAACATAAAATAATTGTTGCCAAAAATACAATATCCACAATATTTATCCCTTTGTGCCACCCATATTTACGCCCCGTGTCATATACTTTCTAAAAAAAACAAACAACACAACTGTAGGAATAATAGATATCAAACTAGCAGCCATAATCATCTCTTGTTGAACCAAACCATCTTCCAATTTAAAAAAGTTTTGCAAAAATGTAAGGGTCATATTTTCGTCACTTCTTATTATCAAAGTTGGCCACATTATACTATTCCAACTAGCCAATGCCGCAAACAACATTATTGAAATAATTGTAGGTTTGGCTTGTGGTATAAGTATCTGTGTCAAATACCTAAAGTTGCTAGCACCATCAATGCGTGCCGCATGGTATATTTTGTCACTAGACGCCAAAAAACTATTTCGCAATATCATTGTATAATACACACTTGCCGCAAATGGAATAAAAAGTGCAGGTAAGGAATCATAAAAACCCAACTCAACCATTGTGCTAAAATTGGTAATAACCAAAACTTCAAATGGTACAGCTATCAAAACTAGCATACCCGCAATAATATATGCCCTACCTTTGATTTTTAACTTAGACAATGCAAATGCAGCCAAAATTGCAACTACAGTAGTGAGAGCGACATTGGCTACTGCAACAATAAGAGAATTTAGCAAATACCTAATAAACCTAGAATTGGTCAAAATTTGCCACCAATTTCCAAAGTTGAAGCTAGGCCAAAAAGATGGTGTAGTGGCAGTAATCTCTGTAGCAGACTTGAGTGATGCTATCAACATCCAATAAAAAGGAAAGAACATAACAATAGCAAACAATATTATTGATACATAAAATCCAATTTTTTTCCATACCTTTTTGGACTTTATAGCTGACGACATTGATTGCCATACCTGATGCCATTTATTATTGCTGTTGGGTATCGAGTGTGCTTGTGATGCCATTTAGCTTTTCTCTCCTTTTAAATATTTTGGTAAAATTAATTTTTCTAAAATTGCGAAGTGCAAATACAACTATTGCACCAATAAATGCTATCATCATCAACAATATTGCAACAGCCGCAGCTGTACCTCTACTTCCCCCACCTTGTAGATTTTGATATACAAAGTATACCAAAGTATATAAATTAGAAAAGGGTCCAGGTTCGCCATTAAACAACACAAATACATCATTAAAGACCTTCAATGATGACAACATATTGAGTACTGCCAATACTAATATTGTTGGAATCATCATAGGCAAAGTTATTTTTTTAAACTGTTGCCAACTTGATGCATTGTCCATTCTAGCACTAGTATAGTAGCGTTTGTTGATGCGTTGCATGTTGCTAAGAAGAATCATTGTTGCAAAAGGTATGCCATTCCACACCCCATAAGATACCAATACAAACATGCTATACTTTGAACTAGTCAACCACGGAATACTTTCAGCACCAAACAATCCAACAAACCAATTGATAAGTCCATTGCCACTAAATATAAATTGCCAAACATAACCTATAGCTATACTAGATGTAACCAAGGGCAAAAAAAACGCAGTTTGAAACAATGCTTTTCCTTTCATTTGTTTGTTTAGCATGCTAGCAAACAATATTGCAAAAGCCAAAGTAATAGGGACAACCAAAACTACATAAGTTAGGGTATTGCCTATAGCTTGAATAAAAAATCTATTGTCAAAAAGATCTTCATAATTGCCAAAGCCGATACCACTATAGTCACCATTGATATAATTATAGTCTTCTTTGAAAGACATAAATAGAGTATTGAATATAGGATAAACACTAAACACAAGAATAGCAATCAAAAAGGGAGAGATATACAACCATGGTACAATCTTTGCCCAAACCTTATACTTAATTTTTTCTAATTTAGAATAAGTTATTGGAGTATCTTTTGTCGCTTTTAATGAGTTTTCAATAACCATATGCATTGCCACACGATTGGCATCTAATGTTGACTGTTGTACTATACTATCACTATCAACATTTATTGTAGTTGTATTAGAAGCTATTGCTTGTTTGTTTTTCATTTCAAAGACTCTCCCGTACTTTTATCAAAGAACTTGATATACTTAGGATTGATTGCAATGCCAACCTTGGATTGAGGTTCGTCTATTACTCTAGTATGCACTACCGTCATGAATGTATTACCCGCTTTGACTTTAAGCATGACATCTTTTCCATGAAAACTATTGTTGACAACCAAAGCTTCAAATTGTTCTTCACGATATTTTGCAACTTCTGCCCCTTCAGGTCTAAAGCACACTAACACGCTTTGTCTATCATCTATCTTGTTTTCAGCCAATAACTCTATTTGTATGTGAGCATCATCTGATACAAATTTACCATCAACAATTTGCCCCGAAACATAATTGATAGGCAACTTGCCAATAAAGTTGGCTACATAAAAATTTCTTGGATTGGTGTAGAGTTCTTGTGGTGAAGAGTTTTGCATACATGTACCATCTTTGAGTATAGCAATACTGTTGGATACAAACATTGCATCTTCTTGATTGTGAGTGACATAAACTGTTGTTACACCTGTGCGTTTTTGTATTTGCAACAACTCTTCGTGCAAAGCCAAAGAAAGGCGTGCATCTAGATTGCTAAAAGGTTCGTCAAGTAGCAATACTGCCGGTTCTTTTATCAATGCTCTAGCAATTGCTACCCGCTGTTGTTGCCCTCCTGATAGAGTACTAGGTCGCCTATTCAAAAGTGGCGTAAGTTGCAATATTTCTGCAATACTCTCAACTCTTTGTCTTATATCTAGCTTTTTGGATTTGCGATTTTGTAGCCAACTTGCACCCTTATCCAATCCAAATTTGTTGGCATAGCCCGCATACTGTTGCAACTTGAGTGGAAAAGCTATATTGTCAAATATACTCATATTGGGATACAATAAGTAATCTTGAAAAACATAGCCGACATTGCGTTTTTCCATAGGAAAATTAGTAATATCTTGATCGCCAAAATAGATTTTGCCACTAGTTGTAGGCAAAATCCCAGCAATCATATTGAGTGTTGTACTTTTTCCACTACCACTTCCCCCTAATAATGCGGTTATCTCTCCATCTTTAATTTCTAAATTCAAATCCTTTACCGCATAATTGCTTCCATCTTTGGACTTAAACTCTTTTGTTATACCTTCTAATACTATTTTCATAGATTGATTTATTGTATTCCCTAAAATGGGATTTGAATGCCAAAAATAATTTTGCTATTGTTTTGCACAAAGTTTGTGCAAAAGTTGATAAATTAAAAACTATAAATATATTACTTGCTATTGGTGTTGGAAACATCTAAAAACCCATACAAAGAGTTTTTAGATGTTTTTACAATTAAAATACAATGCCTTTATTTGATAATATACAAATCAATTGTTACAATACACTACCAAGAGCTCTGTCTGCATCTTCAATCATATTGTTTATTACTTCATCAATACTTGGTTCGTCATCACTCAAAATTGTTTTGAAAGCATTTGATATAGCATCTCTAACCTCTTTCAATCCACCCAAAATTGTAAGAGGGATATTTGTAGAATAAGTTCTAGCAGCTTGTGCTACTTGCATAGCATAACTTTTTTCAAAAGCATCTATATATACTTGTTCTTTGCGTGCATCTACATATGGAGAATTGACAGTATTAGCAGCAGCCCATATTGCAGAATTTTGGGCGTTGATAAAGTATTTAGCAAATTTGAGTGATACTCTCTCTCTTTCACTATTTGATTTAAAGATTATCATTTGTCTATTGTACTCAGGTGCCCATTCGTGTGCTTCTGGGTTGTAATCTGGGTTTTCAATTTTATCACCATTTTCATCTGTTATAAATTCATCATTTTCATCTGTTATAAATTCATCTAAAGAACCACCATGACCACCCGCTACTATTCCACCTTGCAAGTTTTGAGCTACTACTTTTTCAAATACCACTTGTCCATGTTCGTCTTCTTTGCTAGGAGGCATAGTTGTGTCATGAGAATTGCTTCCAGAATATGATGCAATTTTGCCTTGCATTAGCAAATCAGATGCATATACACCACCTTCCATTGAGTCTACAATCCAACCTTCAGCAACCCCTCTTTGATAAAATTCAAGTACATTTTTAAGAACGGCTTTATCAAAATTTGTCTTAAATTTGTCACCACTATTTATGATATAATCACTACCACTTTGTATCACCAATTGTTGAATAAGCTCTACCCTTGTACTAGCATGAAAAGTAGGTATATCCAATTCTTTTTTTATTATTTTTCCTGCTCTTTCAAGTTCAGCCCAACTTGTTGGCAAAGGGAGTCCAACCTCATCAAAAATTACTTTATTAAAATACTGTACTGGACCGCTCTCATGTAGTGGCAAACTCCACAATTCACCCTCTCTACCAGGTTGAGACATAGCTTCTGCAAGAGATGAGCTAGTGAGATTGTCCAAATTGCTATAATCTCCCGCACCGTCTTTTGTGCCACCCGTTCTATCTATCAACTCTTTCAAATCAAACTTATCTGTTTTTGAAGAATCACCTTCATTGTCTAGACGCAATACTTTGCCTGACTTAATATATCCCATAGCTTCATTGGCAAAATGATAGTACAAATCAGGACCAATACCCATCGGAGTCTCTAATGATACTGCTTTTTCGGCATCACCTACAGCTGCAAAATTTTTGATAACAACTTTTGGTCCTTTGTCGCCCGCTTCTTCTTGCATTTTATTAAAAGCTTCTGCCATTTCTATAGACTGTTTGTGAAGTGGAGTATCTGACTTTGTAATAACATATACCCAAACTTCATTTCGTTGATTATTTTTGTTGCAAGCAACTAGCAAGCCTACAAGACTCACAAAGACTATTATTGCCATCATTTTGATAGCTACTGCTCTTGTTTTAATATTCATACTTTTCCTTTATTTATATAAACTATATAACAACAATAAAATATTTTAATTGACATTAGTTATAATATCAAATTAGGATATCAAACAAATAAGATAGAGTACATTAAGATTGAAGTAAGTAATACTTAAATAAAATCAATCTTAAAGCATTCGGGGGTTTTGGAGAATTCCACAATAGCTTTTTTGATTCTTTATTTGTCGCCAAAAAAGAATAACGCAAGTCCTGTTGAGTGTTTGTACTTTATTGTAACAACCACTCGTTGTACACTCCTAAACAAATAAGGTACAAAACCAACTAGCAATTTTGTTGCTAAATTTTAAATACAAAACACTGCAACAACCGCAAATTCTACACCACAAGCGTTAAATCAAATTATACACATATCTTGCAACTCATTCACAAGTTTTTAACAATTTCACATAAATGGACAAAAACCTTTGACAGCTTTTGCAAGCCATCAAAGGTTTTTGTTTATTTACTTAATAATTTTTGAAATAACACCACTACCTACCGTGCGTCCACCCTCACGAACAGCAAAACGCAAACCCGTCTCAGCAGCTATTGGAGAAATAAGAGTAACTGTAATAGAGACATTGTCACCAGGCATAACCATTTCTACCCCATCAGGAAGTTTTATTGTACCCGTCACATCAGTAGTACGGAAATAAAATTGCGGTCTATATCCATTCAAGAAAGCCGTATGGCGTCCACCCTCGTCTTTTTTAAGAACATAAATTTCTGCTTCAAACTCAGTATGAGGCGTTATAGATTTTGGAGCTGCCAAAACTTGCCCTCTTTCAATGTCTTTGCGGTCTACACCACGCAACAAAAGCCCAGCATTGTCACCCGCTTGAGCAAAGTCAAGCTGTTTTCTAAACATTTCTATACCTGTTACCGTAGTTTCTGTAGTAGGCTTTAGTCCAACAATCTCAACCTTGTCTTGAATCTTGATAGAACCTCTATCAACCTTACCAGTAGCAACTGTACCACGACCAGAAATTGTAAATACATCTTCTACAGGCATCAAGAATGGTTTGTCTACATCTCTCTCAGGTTGAGGGATATAACTGTCAAGAGCAGCAACCAACTCCATGATTGGGTTGCAAGCAGGGTCATCAGCCTTGCCCGCATTGGCAGCGTCTAAAGCTTTTTGAGCAGAACCTTTGATAATTGGCGTATCATCACCAGGAAATTGATAGCTAGAAAGCAACTCTCTAACTTCCATTTCAACCAATTCTAGCAATTCAGGGTCATCAACCAAGTCTACCTTGTTAAGGAAAACAACAATCTTTGGTACACCAACTTGTCTAGCAAGCAAGATATGCTCACGAGTTTGTGGCATTGGACCATCACTTGCCGAAACAACCAAAATCGCACCGTCCATTTGTGCAGCACCCGTAATCATGTTTTTGACATAGTCGGCATGCCCAGGGCAATCTACATGGGCATAGTGACGAGTAGCACTCTCATACTCTACATGGGCAGTATTGATTGTGATTCCTCTTGCCTTTTCTTCAGGGGCTTTATCTATGTCCGCATAGTTCATCTTTTTTGCAAGACCCTTTGCGGCCAAAACTGTTGCCAAAGCAGCTGTAAGTGTAGTTTTGCCGTGATCAACGTGTCCAATAGTACCTACATTGACATGCGGCTTGCTACGGTCAAATTTTGCCTTTGCCATTTTATTTTCTCCTATTATTTTACTAACCACCGTCATAGCAGGGGTCTATTTAGAATAAATTATACCATCTTTTATATGATAGTGTCAACAGATTTTTTACAATTTTTATTTAATATTTCATATGCTATTATGTAATATTTAAGACATGTATTTGTGTTGTAGAAAGATTATTTTACAAAATATGGAAACCTATAAAAATACAAAAAGCAATTGCATAGACTATGATTTTAGTCCAAACAATAGCTTTATAAATCAATATTTAGTCAACTTTATACAACTAGATAATCAATAAGTTGCTATCAATATTTACAAATTGAGTCAACCATATCTACAAAATAAACACCAAATTTTTATAAACAATATATGTTGTCTATCAAACTAGTTGAGACAATAATCAAAATTTTATTTAAAAACAAAACTATTGCATATAAGTTTTGTCCAACAATATACGATGTCTACATACTGGGCATACCAAAAATTTGACATTGTACTTAAAGATAGTTTGATTATTGTGTTGCTCAGATGTTACATCTGTATACACATCTTCTTGCTTATACATCAATTGACTACCACAGTTGTCGCAGTATGTGATTTTAGCACTTTGTCCTCGGCTCAATACATTCATTTTTATTTCTCCTAAATTGCAAATATATTAATATTTTATATTTGTTTTGTTCAAAAATTTTTCCGCAAAATGATGGACACCACCTACAATATTTAACAAACGAAAATAAAGATGACGCCCAAATTTATTTATTAATTTATATTTCTACAACATATATATTATTGTTGCAAAATATTTTTTATAAACACAAAAGTTATTCACAAAGTTATCCACACAATGTGGATAACTCAACTGTACTACCCATAGCTTTGATTGATACGCACATTTTTTCAACTATATAGTATTCTACTCAATATTTGTACTAATAGTATGCTTAAATAAATGTTTTTTATTTAATAAATAGCATTAAATAACACTAAATTAAATCTAAACTGTAAAAAAACAAATGCTGTATTTTTATTATAACATAATATACAAAAAATGTCAATACAATATGCATTGCATTGACATTGGCAATATTTTACATTATATTCAATTTACTAACATACAGAGTATACAAATAGAGCATATTAGTAGAAAAAGAGTAACACCTATAATAAAAACACCTTAAAGCTTTCTGGGGTTTGAATTCGCACCTCCAATAGCTTTTTAAGTTATTTTTTTGCGTCAAAAAATATTGTTGCTTTTGTTGATTGATTGTATTTATTGTTAATAATAGCTCATTGTACACGCTCATAACACAAAGAACTAAAACACCGCTACAAAACAATTTAGTTGATATTGTTTTGTATATCTATTTGATGATTTTCTACAATCTTGTTTTTGTTGAGAAAATAAGAAACGACAACAGGCACATAAGTCAAGCTAATCAAAATTATTGTTAAACATGCCAAATTAAGGATATATATCCCCCATCCATTATCTAAGTTTAGCAAAGGCAAACCATCTTGTGGCGGATATGCTACAAACCAATAGTTGACATTGGTCTCAGCTCCACCCAATATTGCATTGAGATACAACGCCCCAATCAAAGATACTGCCATAAACCCTATGGCTATTCCATATGTCTTAAAATCAAACTTTACAGGTCTCGTCAAATACATATAGATACCAACAAACATTAGCAAAGAGTGTGAAGCAAAAAATTGAAATCCCAAAAAACTCACAAATGTATCAGTTCCTTCAGGTGATGGTATCAACAACGCCATAGCCGCACCCGCTACCAAGGTAGGATACATAATAGCACACAAATTTTTGATAGTATTTTCTTTTTTAGCTAGTGCTAATGCAAAAATTAAAAAGACTTGCATTGCACAGAGATGAACCGGCAAATATTTGGGCGATAGATACCACCCCCCATTGTCACCTTCTTCTACCAACAACAGCGTTCTAGTTGCTTCTCCCAAAAATATCAACACGCCAGCAATCAAAAATACACGCTTATTCCAACCTATACGCTTAGCTACAAATATAGCAAGTGGTATAGCCAACCCAAGTCCTACAACAACATACAATATATGTACCAACCCAAACACCTGCATATTTGGATTTACTTCTGTTTCCAATAAATTTAATCCCATTAAAGTCTCCTACTTATAGTATTTACAATAATACAGTATTAGACATATATTGTCAAATATTTACATAAGAAACAACCGTATACAACAACAATCAAATTCAATCAAAATGCAACAACTTGCTCATTATAAAAAACAATAGACTTAAATTATTCAATATACAAACAAGTATCCGCTATACATAATAGTTGATACTTGTTTATTTAAAGCCACAATACAATACACAATCAATTACATTATGAAAAAGATTAGTATGAAGAAAACCAAAACCTAATTAAAATCAACCTTAAAGCATTCGGGGGGCTTCGCCTCAAATGCTTTTTGGTTCTTTTTTTGGCGTCAAATAAAGAATAACGCACATTTTGTCAATTGTTAATATCCACCAGTTATACACTTATAAAGTATTGTTACAAAAACAAAAATTGCTGACAACCAACTAATAGCATCAACAATTTCTCTTAATTTATCCAATATAATATTATCAATTTAACACAAAAATAGTAACTATAAATTACATACATGCATATTTTATTTGCACATAATAGCAAAATATATAGCAAACTATTAACAAAAAACACTGCTAAAATACCAACTCAATAATAGCACTTTCAGCATTATCGCCACGGCGTGGTCCCATCTTTAATACCCTTGTATAACCACCTTTGGCATTAAGTCTAGTACTACGATTGGCAATACGAGGTGCATAGTCATTGAATATTTTTTCAATCAATGGATGCCTAATATCTCCTACCCTAGCTTTGAATGCATCATATGGCTCTTCTTGTGGTCTAACTTCTTGAATATCGTATACTCTTGCCATGATAGCACGCCTTGCATTGAGTTTTTTTGGTCCGTCATTAATTATCTCAACTTGGATTGGTTGCCCCTTTGCGTTGCGACGATTTTCTGTCTTCTTGTATGTGTCTTGCCATGTACTTTGTGCCAAACACAAAATTTGGTCAGCATACCTTTGCACTTCTTTAGCTCTATGATATGTTGTCTCTATACGCCCATGCCAAAGCAATTGCGTAACTTGATTTTTCAACAACGCCATGCGTTGTGTAGTATTGCGACCCAATTTTCGTTGTTGCATAATATTTTTTAAAACCTCATAAAATTGGACGAAAGCCCAAATACGGAAAAGCAAAGCAAACATATCAATAACTTCAAAACTATCGTGCGTTTCTTGCTTTTAATTTTCAATTACTATCATTACGCCAAGCTTGTCTATCACTTAATCTTCTACCATTCTCAAATCCAACTGCAAACCACGCAACTTTTGTATAACTTCATCTAATGACTTGCGTCCCAAATTCCTAACTTTAAGCATATCATCTTCTGTACGGCGTGTCAAATCTTCTATAGTGTGTATTCCTGCTCTCTTCAAACAATTATAACTTCTTACAGACAAATCCATATCTTCTATACTCATCTCTAAGACTTTTGCTTGTTTGTCTTCTATCCTACTTATGAGTATCTCCATATTGCCATAAACAGACGACAACTCAGTAAATATTTTCATGTGGTCTGATATAGACCTTGCAGCTAGCGACAACACATCCTTAGCGGTAAGAGAACCATCAGTCTTTACATCAATAGTCAATTTGTCAAAGTCTATATTTTGACCAACTCGTGTAGGTTCAACTTGATAATTTACAAATTTAACAGGTGTAAATATACTATCAATTGGAATAAAACCAATTGGTCTACTACTATCTTTGTTGCCAACAGCAGGCACATAACCACGCCCCTTACCTATTACTAAATCCAAAACAAGATTGGCATCTACATCTAGCGTACAAATATGCAAATCAGGGTTGAGTACTTCAACTTCTGGATCAAAGGCAATATCCCTTGCCGTCACAGCACCCGGAGTAGATTTTTCTATGTGTAAAGTCTTTTTAACCAAACTGTCATTAAAGCTTCCCCTTAGATTAAGACTCTTTAAATTGAGAATGATATCTGCCACATCTTCCTTTACGCCCTTGATTGTGCTAAACTCGTGTGACACTCCATCTATAGAGATACCAACCACAGCAATTCCTGGCAAAGCAGACAACAATACACGACGCAAACTATTTCCAAGAGTAATGCCATAACCTCTTTCCAACGGTTCTATGACAAATGTCCCTTCTCTTGCACTCTCTTTTTCTATAATTTCTATTCTAGGCGTCTCTATTTCCATCATAAGATGTAACTCCATATATTGAAAATTATCACAATAAAGTATATTGTTTTGTGATATTTCCCATCAAAATTTGAGATTGCAACTATCAAAAACACAAAAGTACAATTTGCACTTTTGTAGTTTTGCAATTTTAAGCCAAAACTTGTTTATATATTAATTCTACTTAGAATACAACTCAACTATCAATCTTTCATTGATTGTCAAATCTATATCTTCTCTTTCGGGTACTTGCAAAATCTTGCCAACAAAAGTCTCAGTATCAAAATCCAACCACTTTGGCATAACTATTTTTGCACCCTTCAACTCTTTTATAAACACACTTTCTTTTTTATTTTCCTTGATGGCTACAATATCACCAACCTTGACTTGATATGACGGAATATTGACAGACTTATCGTTGACTGTAATATGACCATGGTTTACAATTTGTCTAGCGGCTGCACGACTACTACCTATACCCATTCGGTAAACAACATTGTCAAGACGAGTCTCTAACAAACTCAACATAACTTCACCTGTTACACCTTTGCGTCTAGCAGCCTCATCATAATATGCTCTAAACTGTTTTTCCAAAAGACCATACGCCCTTTTTGTCTTTTGTTTTTCACGCAATTGAAGTCCATACTCATTGACCTTTTTGCGTCCCATACCATGTTGCCCAGGTGGCTTTGGGCGTTTTTCTATAGCACACTTAACACTAGTGCATCTATCACCTTTCAAAAACAATTTTTGTCCTTCTCGCCTACATATTCTACAATCAGCACCTGTATATTTTGCCATTAGTTCTCCCAAAATTGCATAGCATATCAAGCTATGCGTATATAATTAATTTACTGTTTCTAATTTTTTAGTATCGCAAACAATACAAAATCAACAAAAACTATTAAATTGCAACTACACTCTTCTTCGCTTTGGTGGTTTGCAACCATTGTGTGGTATAGGCGAAACATCTTGAATGCTAAACACTCTTATCCCCGCAACTTCCAATGCCCTAACCGCCGATTCTCTACCTGCACCCGGTCCTTTTACAAAAACATCTACACCTCGCAATCCTGCATCGGCTGCTACTCTAGCCGCCCTTTCGCATGCCTGTTGTGCCGCATATGGAGTAGATTTGCGTGAACCCCTAAATCCCATAGCACCAGCACTACATGCCGCAATTGCATTTCCTCTTTCATCTGTAAGAGTAATTAAAGTGTTATTAAAACTAGATCTAATGTGAGCTTGCCCTCTGTCAATATTGCGAGTTACTCTCTTTTTTGTAGTCTTCTTTGTGACTGCCATTATATTTGCTCCGTTGATAGTTGTATAATAATTTTAGGTGACAATATTGTTTGTATACAAAATGATTAAATAATTTTCAAAAGCATCCTGTATCAAAATCAATTGATATTGTTGTATTTAAACATTTTTAACGCTATATAGTTATCAATTATTAGTTGACAACTCAAAAAACAACAAACAAAACCTATCTCTTTGATTTTTCTTTTTTGCGTCCCACAGTTCTTTTTGGACCCTTGCGTGTCCTTGCATTTTGCTTAGTGCTTTGTCCCCTAACAGGCAATCCCTTGCGGTGTCTTACCCCACGGTAACAACCAATATCTATCAATCTTTTGATATTAAGTTGCCTTTCTCTTTGCAAATCACCCTCAACAGTGACATTGGCATCAATATATTTTGCAATAGCTATGACTTGACTTTCTGTCAAATCTTTAACCCTAATATTGGGATCTACTCCCACTTTTTGCAATATTGTATTGGACATAGGGCGTCCTACACCATAGATGCTTGTCAAACCTATCTCTACTCTTTTGTCTTTTGGTAAATCTATACCTGCAATTCTTGCCATTGTTTATTTGCTCCGTGGATAGCATTCCTACACTAACCATACTATTGTATTAAACTTAATTTTAAATAATATTATGCAACAAATACAAAGTCACTATTGTGCCAAAAGGCAACAACTAACTGACAATACCAAACTATCCTTGTCTTTGTTTGTGCGATGGATACTTTGCACATATTACTCTAATTATACCATGACGCTTTATAATTTTGCATTTATCGCACATGGGCTTGACTGATGTTCTAACTTTCATTTTTTACTTAACTCCAAAAACTTTAAGTGATACCAATTCATTTTGTCAAAAAAAGGAAACACATAAATCGTATTATAACATATCTAAACCAAATTGGCAACTGTCAAAAATTGACAGTTTTTAATAACAAAAAAGTTGTAATAAATATCATTTATGATTTATTTCTATAAGTTATTCTAGCCTTAGTAATATCATATGGACTCATCTCAATCTTGACAGAATCCCCTACCAAAATCTTGATATAGTGCATTCGTATCTTGCCACTTATAGTTGCCGTCACTATGTGACCGTTGGATAATTTTACCTTAAACATAGCATTGCGTAATGTCTCTACTACAATACCTTCGGTTTCTATATGGTCTCCTTTTGGCATAACAACTCCTACTATTAAGACTAGCCCCAAGTGTATTAATATCAATCACATTAATACATACACATGAGAACTAGTGTTTTTAGCTATCTATTTCAAAACTACTAATTGCACTATATATTTCACTATCAAAGACCTTTTGGTTGTTTTGTATTTTTTGTTGAATAGATTCTACAATACCATATACCTTGACATGCTTTATACGCTTTTTTTTTGGATTAGTTTGCTTGCGATAATTGCCATCACAACACAATACAAACATACTTTGCTCAGCATACCCAACCACCAAATATTTCTTACCATTATCTCTACCACAATTGCTAATTACTAATGCACCAATCTCTATTGTTTTGTTGTTCATACTAAAGTAATAATTTCAGGCTCGCTATCAGTAATTAATATTGTGTTTTCATAATGGGCAGAATTGCTTCCATCTAGCGTACGGCAAGTCCAATTGTCTAGCTTATCTATTGTTACCCTTTCTGTTCCTTGATTTATCATGGGTTCTACTGCAATTGCCATTCCTTTTTTGAGACTAGCACCACTACCCGACTTTCCATAGTTTGGAACTGATGGAGCTTCATGCAAACTTTTGCCAATACCATGTCCTGTCAAATCTCTAACTACTCCATATCCCTTGCTTTCGGCTAGCCGTTGAATAGCATGACCTATATCACCAACTCTATATTCGGGTTTTGCAAACTTGATTCCCTCAAAAAAACATTCTTCGGTAGTGGATATCAATTTTTGATTTAAACCACTAATTTTAACTACACCATAAGTTCTAGCGGCATCAGCATGACAGCCATTAAAACTAACAGCAATATCTATCCCAACAATATCACCCAACTGCAACTTATAATTGTTGGGTATACCATGAACAACCGCCGAATTGACAGACATACATGTTGTATACTTGTATCCTTGATATCCCACAAAAGACGGAATGCAACCCCTAGTCAAGACAAAATCTTGCATAATTTTGTCAAGCTCTAAAGTCGCAACACCCACATCTACAAATTGTTTTATGTGATTGAGAGCTTCACCTACTACCTTGCCCGCTTGTCGCATATTGGCAATTTCTGTGTCTGTCTTTATAAATATCATTAATATACTTGACTTTACTCAACAAAATAGCACCACAAGATTAGAATACAAAAGCAAAAACTTAACTTAATACACTTGCTATTTGTTCACTAACCCTAACAATATCTTGCATGCCATCTATCTCCACAAGCTTTGATTGAGTTCTATAATACTCTATCAATGGCTTGGTGTCTGTGTTGTACAAATCTAAACGCCTCTCTACAGTTTCTGGCAAATCATCAATTCGCCTTGTAGCTTTGAGACCACACACACAATCTATCTCTACCAACTGATTGTCTTCTACCGTATGAGTCCTACCGCATGTACAAACCCTTCTACTAGACAATCTCACTATAATACTTTCTTTTTTTACATCAAAATACAACACTTTGTCTATACTTACGAGTTTATCCAACGATTGTGCTTGATATAAATTGCGAGGAAACCCATCTAGAACAAAACCATTAGGACATTCCTTAAGTTTGCTAGCTACAATATCTACCGTAAGGCTATCAGGTACTAACAAACCATTGTCTAAATAATGTTTAACTTGCAACCCCAACTCTGTCTTATTTGATATATGATTTCTAAAGATATCACCAGTAGAAATATGTGGTATTCCCTTTAGTTTTACCAAATAGCTTGCTTGTGTACCTTTGCCCGATCCCGGAGCTCCCAACAATATTAGTCTCAACATCTTTTTTTTTAATTCTATAGGTTTAGAATCTATTTGCAAATTTTGCTTCATTGTTTTTTAATCTAGTTATTGATATACAATCCAAAACTAACAACTACTTCAAGAATCCTTTATAATGCTTCATCATCAACTGACTTTCCAATTGTTTGTCAAACTCTAATGCCACACTAACCACAATCAATAGTCCTGTAGCCGAAAAGGCATTAACCAACTGAGCATCTTCCAACACTATACTAAATATAATTGATGGTACGATAGCTACAAAAGTCAAAAAGAAAGCACCAAACAATGTCAACCTATTACTAATCTTAGCTAGATAATCTGCTGTAGGTTTGCCAGGGCGTATACCCTGTATAAAACCACCGTATGTTTGAATATTTCTTGCAACCTCTTCTGGATTGAATTGTATAGCTGCATAAAAATATGAAAATCCAAATATCAAAACAGACAATATAGCATAATACAACGGTTTGGCAGGTCCCATAACATTTATATATCCATTATAAAATGCTGTATCCTTCCAAAATATTGACATCAACAACTGTGGAAAAGTCAACAAACTCATAGCAAATATTATTGGCAAAACACCATTTGCATTTAATTTAACTGGAATATGAGTATTTTGTCCACCGTATTGTTTTCTACCCTTGATTTGCTTGGCATAATGTATTGGGACTTTTCTTACAGACGAATCTACAAAAACAACCAACAAAAAGATACTAACTACCAAGAATATAAACCCAATCAACTCAAATACTGCCAGATTCCCATCACTTCCACCCTTGACAATTCTACTAAAAATACTAACTATAGCCAATCCAGCAGACGAAATTATACCCGTAAATATCAACAAACTTATACCATTACCTACGCCAATATCTGTAATTTTTTCACCCAACCACATAGTAAAGGCAGTACCACCAACCAATAAAACAACTACAATAAAACCAACCCAAAAAGAACTAGTACCCGCACCAAATACATTGAGATCCAAACTACCACTATTTGACCATGTAATAACTATACCAATGGATTGAGCAAAAGCCAACAGCAAAGTAAAGTATCTAGTCAACTGTGTAATCTTTTGTCTTCCTTCTTCCCCTCTTTTAGACAACCTCTCAAGTGGAGGAATAGCCACCGTCAACAACTGTATAATAATAGACGCATTAATATACGGAGCTATACCTATTGCCAAGAATGCACCATTTTGCAAAGCTCCACCTGTGATAGCATTTAGCAAGCCCAAAAAAGTGTCCCCATCTGTAGCGGTAAAGACATCCGCATCTATACCAGGTACAGGCAACCACGAGCCTAATCTATATATAAGAAGTAGAAACAAGGTCAAAAATATCTTGTTTCTTACAGTCTTATTCTTAAAAGAATTTACTAAAGTCTGAAACATTGTTCCCCTAATTGATAAGTCCCAATTGCATGAGTTGTATAATCAAAAACACTTTTGTCAATACAATACTAATGCCAAACTCCCAAAATATATTATAGCACAACCATGTTGCAATTGCAACAAATAATCATGCTTAAAGCACACAAAATTCAATATTAGTGCAAAATAATTGTCAAAATAAGGTTATTTTTTGTCTAGTTTAGCTTGTGCTTTGCGTTCTTTTTTTCGTGACTCTGCACTATTATACCAATGTTCTACCACAATAGTGTTGGCAACACCACCAGCTTTTTGGATAGCAGTCTCAGCAGTTTTGGTAAATTTAGCAGCAGTAACCGTCAACTTTTTAGTCAACTCACCATTGCCTAATACTTTTAGTCCCCAAGGCTCTATTTTGGATATTATTCCTACAGACTTAAGCAAAGCCACATCTACTACCGAACCATCATCTAATTGGTTCAAATCACTGATATTGACTACAGAATATACTTTCTTAAAAGGGATATTGTCAAAACCTGACTTAGGAATTCTACGATGCAAAGGCATTTGTCCACCTTGAAAACCAATTCGTACTCCACCACCACTTCTCGCCCATTGCCCTTTGTGTCCCTTTCCGCTTGTCTTTCCTAGACCACTCCCTATACCACGCCCCAATCTTTTGGCCTTTATATTGCTACCTTGTGCGGGTGATATTTGTCCAATTTTCATACTCATAATACTTACTCCGTTTTTAGTTTACAATCTTGGCTAATAAAAAAACAACCTAAAATCATTAACTCAAAACTATTCTACCTCTACCAAGTGTTGAACTTTAAACAACATTCCTCTAATTGCCACATTGTCATTATGTTCTACTGTTTGACCTATTTTTTTTAAACCCAATGCCTTTACAGTTCTTTGATGTTTTACCAATCTACCTATTGGACTTTTTTTAAGTGTAACTTTAATCTTTTTCGTTGATGGGCTTATATTTGCATCTTGCATAGCAACTCCTTATTTCATATTGAGAAAAATAAGAACAATAATAAGACTTCATTGTTGAGATTTATACAAAACAATTTTATGTTCTAAAACAACTTACATTTCTCACATTCAAACTTCAAAACATTTTCTTTAGACTAAGACAATATTTCTTCTACTGTTTTGCCACGCAATGCAGCAATTTTTTCGGGAGTACGGAGAGAAACCAATCCTTCAAATACAGCCTTAACAACATTGATTGGATTGCGACTTCCATAACTCTTTGTTGTAATGTTTTTTATACCCGCAAGTTCTACAACTGCACGCACACTTCCACCTGCTATTACTCCAGTACCCTCTTTAGCAGGCATCAACAAAACATAGCCACGACTAAACTTGCCATATGTTCTATGAGGAATAGTGTCGCCAACCATGCTTATTTTGGTCATGTTATGTCTAGCCTTTTGTTCAGCCTTACGAATAGCATCAGGCACTTCGGCAGCCTTTGCCATACCTATACCAACACTACCATTGCCGTCACCAGCAACTACCAATGCACTAAAACGCATTGTTCGTCCACCCTTAACAACTTTGGTAATTCTATTGACTGCAACCAACTTGGTCTTGATGCCGTCATCAGGTTTTTCAAACCTTGTATCTTCTCTTCTTTCTCTTGCCATTTTATTTAAATCCTATTGGGAATAACCCTACATATATTCAACATCTTGACACACAATTAGACAAACTTATCTAAAATATAAGCCCGCCCTTTCTTGCACCATCAGCCAAAGACTTTATTCTACCATGATAAAGATATCCACCCCTATCAAAGACAACTTTGGTTATACCCTTAGCAATAGCCTTTTTAGCCAAATCTTGCCCTACAATATCAGCTTCTTGAGTTTTGTTGCCCTCTAGCTTGATACCCTTCGCAATAGTACTGCTAGATACCAAAGTGACACCTGCAATATCATCTATAATTTGCGCATAGATATGTTGGCTACTTCTATAAACACTTAGCCTAGGAGCTAACGGCGTTCCATTCACCCTACCCCTTACTCTCGCTCTGCGTTTGTCTCTAGATTTGTTTTTATCTTTTAATGTAATCATAATTAATATTGTTTTTGCAATTATTGAGATGTTTCTAAAACAAACAATCCACAACAACTACACAAAAACCTTAATGGCTTCATATCCAAATCTTGTACTAACTACTTCCCTGCAGTTTTACCTTCTTTCTTGGTCAATTGCTCAGTACTATACCTTATTCCATATAGGTGATATGGTTCTACAGGCTTAGCTGCTTTGATTTTGGCTGCAACAGCACCTACTTGCTCTTTAGAAATACCCTCTACTTTGATTTCGGTAGGAGTTGTGCAAGTAATTGTTATACCCTTTGGAGCAACAATTTCTACTGGATGACTATAACCTATATTCATAACCAATTTATTGCCACTAACTGCCGTTTTGTAACCCACACCATTTACTATCAACGACTTGCTAAAAGGTTTTACTACACCCAATACCATATTGTTGATTAAAACTCTATACAATCCATGCATTGCCTTAGTTTGCTTGTCTTCACGATTACGAAGCACAGTAAGTATGTTGCCTGCAATTTCTACAGAGATGTGGCGAGAAGCTATATTTTGACTCAAACTACCCAAAGGACCCGTTACAGTCACCAAATTGTTGTTGTATTCTACCTTAACTTTGTCAGGTATATTGATAATTTGTCTACCTACTCTAGACATAATACTCTCCAAATCTTACAGTTTATATCCAATAAAACTTATTCACAAAAGACAAGCTATACATGCAATAACCTTAATATGAAAAAGTTGTATTAACAATGTAATTGTATAAAATATTTGCAATTATAGCAAGCGTTACAAACACTTCTACAAAAAAATACACTTACCAAACATAACAAAGCACTTCCCCACCAACTTTACTCTTGCGTGCATTGCGATCGCTCATAACACCTTTGCTAGTAGAGATAATAGCCAAACCTAAACCATCTAAAACTCTAGGCAAATCATCTACACCACAATAAACTCTCAATCCAGGTTTTGAAATTCGTTTAAGATTGGTTATAACCCTTTCAAATTTTCTACCATATTTAAAGACTATATTTATATTTTTACATCCACCAGTCTCTACAATTTCAAAACTTGATATATACCCCTCATCCTTGAGTATTTGTACAATAGACTCTTTCATTTTAGAATACGGAACAATACAACCATCATGCTTTGCAGTCAAAGCGTTGCGTATTCTAGTTAGCAAATCTGCTATTGGATCTGTTACCATCATATTAACTACTCCCAAGACTGGCAGTTTGTAAAAAACACTTGCTCAATCTTCAAATTTTGTTTTCTATTGTAGCACTAAGACTACCAACTAGACTTTCTAACTCCAGGTATTTCTCCACGATATGCCATATTTCTAAAACATATACGGCAAATACCATATTTTTTTAGTACAGAATGTGGTCTACCACAAACATTGCAACGAGTATACGCTCTAGTAGAAAACTTTGCAGGGCGTTGTTGCTTGTTTATCATTGCTTTTTTAGCCATAATTTTATTCTCCAGCTTGCCCGAGTGCAAAACAATTGAAGTAAACACACGAAGCCACCATTAACACTTATCTCTTTACAAAAGGCATTCCTATTTTTCTTAAAAACGCTAAAGCATGCAAATCATTGTCCGCCGTTGTAACTACACAAATATCCAATCCTCTTACTTTTTCTACCAACTCATAGCTAATTTCAGGGAAAATTAGATGTTCTTTAACTCCCATGCTATAATTGCCCCTACCATCAAAGGACTTATCAGATACACCTCTAAAATCTCTTACTCTAGGCAAAACTACAGATACAAGCTTGTCCAAAAACTCCCAAGCTACATCACCACGCAATGTTACCTTTGCACCAATAGTTTGATTTTCTCTAACTTTAAAATTAGAAACCGACTTTCTTGCCTTAGTTGGAACAGCTTTTTGCCCCGCAATAAGACTAAGCTCATTGATAGCAGAACTCAAAGATTTTGAATTATCTTTCACATCTCCCAATCTCATATTGAGTACTATTTTAGAAAGATGAGGCACTTGAAAAGGATTGCTTAAACCCAATTCTTTTTGTAGTTCAGGTAAGATTTGATTGTAAAAGCGTCTCTTTAGTCGTCCTCTAGCTTCCTTAGCTTTTGGCAATTTATTTTGAATTGTTTGATTGTTATCCATAATAATTATTGGTTATTAATTTTTAGTCGTCAATATTAGTAGCTAAGCTATAAAACTCTTAGATTAAATAAATTTTAAAGACTATAAGCTATTCCTTAGACTTTTTTGCTTTTTTATCGCCAACCTTCTTGTCTGCTTTTTCTGCCTTTTTGTCTACAACTTTCTTTTCTGCTTTCTTATCGTCAACTTTCTTTTCTGATTTTTTGTCTACAGATTTTTTGGATTTTTTGTCTTGCTTAGAAGTATCTAGACTGGCATTGCAATGTTTGCAAGCCCTATACTTATTGCCGTCCGTCAACACATGTGCTACCCTTGTAGGCTTATTACAGTTAGGGCAAATAATTTGCACATTACTACTATGAATAAACCCAAAATCACTTATCCGTCCACCCGAATTTTGAGCTGACCTTGGTTTTTTGTGCAATGTAATAGGTGCAACATCTTCTACTTGCACTCTAGATTTTTCTGGACTACAAGCCAAGATTCTACCTGTCTTTCCCTTGTCCTTTCCTGACAACACAACGACATTATCACCTTTTTTAACATGTAATGTTTTCATAAAATTTTACCTATCAGTACCTTCTTTGGGTTTACAATCTAAAATATATTCGTAATTAAATAACTTCTGGAGCTAGAGATATTATTTTCATATATTCTTTTTCTCTAAGTTCTCTTGCTATTGGTCCAAAAATACGAGTACCCCTAGGTTGCTTGTTGATGTCAATAATTACAGCTGCATTGTCATCAAACTGTATGTGAGAACCGTCCTCTCTCAACAATCCTTTGTGTGTTCTTACTATTACAGCTCTCACAACATCACCTTTTTTAACCATTCCACCAGGATTAGCCGTCTTGACTGATGCAATAATAATGTCACCTATATTGCCACTATATCTAAAAGAGCCACCTAAAACTCTAATACACATAATCTCTTTAGCACCCGTATTGTCTGCTACCTTGAGATAACTTTGTGGTTGTATCATAAAACTTCTCCGTTAATTAAATCAAATATACTGTAGTTAAGTTTGACGACTGTCTATTTCAAACTAATATTACTTAGCTTTTTCTACAATTCTATTCAATCTCCAACACTTGTCTTTAGATAGTCTTCTTGTCTCCACTATCTCTACAGTATCACCTATGTGACACTCGTTGTTCTGGTCATGTGCTTTAAATTTTTTGGACTTGTTGATTGTCTTTTTATACAAAGGATGCTTGACTTTTCCTTGTACCAAAACCACAATAGTTTTTTCCATCTTATCAGAAACAACTATCCCTATGCGAGCTTTGCGATTGTTTCTTTCCAACTTTTTTACTGTAACTGTATTGGCGTTTACTGACATCTGTGTTGTCCTCATTTATTAACTACTTTTAACCATCTCTCTCTGTTTTTGGATGGTCTTAAGTCTAGCTATATCTTTTTTGCAAGTATTGAGTTGATTTGTATTGGTAAGTTGCCCCGTAGTAAGACTAAATCTCAAATTAAATAATTCACCTTTTAGATCTAGCAACTTAGCGGATATTTCTGCATCTGTTAGCTCTCTAAGTTCCTTAGCTTTCATTGGACACCTCCATAGATTTTACTGTACTTCCTGCACCATCAGCTATATTCTCTTGCCCTTTTATTACAAATTTACATTTGCAAGGCAATTTGTGCATCGCAAGTCTCATAGCTTCTCTAGCTATTTCTTCACTTACTCCTGCCATTTCAAACATAACCCTACCAGGCTTAACTACGGCAACCCAATACTCTACACTACCCTTACCACTACCCATACGAGTTTCTGCCGGTTTTTGAGTAATTGGCTTATGCGGAAAAATATCAATCCAAACCTTTCCACCTCTCTTGATATAACGAGTCATTGCTATACGAGCTGCTTCTATTTGGTTGCTAGTAATCCATACAGGCTCCATAGCCACAAGTCCAAAGTCACCATAAGCTATTTTGTTGCCCTTGTTGGCTTTTCCTTTCATGCGTCCCCTATGGACACGACGCCTTTTTACTCTGCTTGGTATCAATGGCATAGTAATAACCTCTTTAAATTAGTTAGTTGGAAATAAAATTATTCTTTACTTTCTTTGTTATCTACAGTTTCTATGGGAGCATTTGTAGAAACAGCATCTTCTTTTACACTTGGTTTAGACACTTTTTGTACTCTAGGTACAGATGGCGACGCTGATTTGTTTGAAGAGTTTTTATCATTTCTTGAACGATTGTCGTTGCTAGCATGAGGTCTTGTATTGCGATTTCCTGCTTGAGACTTATCCCCAACTAACTTATTATCTCTTCCACTATCTCTTCTTGGACGATCCCCTTGTGACCTATCTGTTCTAGGTTGTGATTTAGAATCTTTTTGATTACTCTCTATTTGGGTAGTTTTACCCAAAATTTCACCCTTATATATCCAAACCTTGACACCTATTATACCAAAAGTAGTAGCAGCATTAGCTGTTCCATAATCTATATCTGCTCTAAGAGTTTGCAAAGGAATACTACCCTCGTGATAATGTTCACTTCTTGCAATCTCTGCACCATCCAATCTACCCGACACCATTATCTTAACACCCTTAGCACCCGTACGCATAACTCTTTGCATAGCTTGCTTCATCGTTCTTCTAAATGACGAACGCTTTTCTAATTGCAATGCAACACTTTCAGCAACTAGAGTAGCATCTTTGTCGGGTTGTTTTAATTCTAAAATACTAACACTAATTATATCACCTTGCGAAAACTTAGCAACTTCTTTTTTTAATTGTTCTATTCCTGCACCTTTTTGCCCAATAATCATTCCCGGCTTAGATGTCAATATATTAACAGTACACTTGCCCTGAGACCTTTCAATCGTAATTCTACTAATGCCATAAGTATAATACTTCTTTTTCACATACTCTCTTATCTTATGATCTTGCAATAAAAAGGTACTAAAGTTTTTTTTGTTGGCATACCAAGTTGCATCCCAACCCTTAATCACGCCTACACGCAATCCATGTGGATTAACCTTTTGTCCCATGATTATTTAGTCTCCTTTTGCACCTTAGTTTTGTCAGGTTGTTTTTTGGTATTTTTGTTTGTTTTTTCATCTTTTGACTTTACATCTGTCTTTTTCAACTTACTGTCAGTCTTAGATTTTTCTGTATTTGTCTTAGTTGTTTTTTTTGTAGTACCAACCTTAGCTGGCTTTGTAGCTTTAACATCAATTATTTTGTCATCACTAATTTCATCCAACTTCACAGTAAGATGACTTGTTCTCTTCAAAATTCTAGAAGAACTTCCCTTTGCTTTAGGCAACATTCTTTTGAGGGTTGGACCTTGAGAAGCCGTAATCTCAGCAACATACAAAGTTTCTCTATCCAAGTTTAGGTTGTTCTCTGCATTTGCTATAGCACTAGATAACAACTTAAATACAACCTCACTAGCTCCTCTTGGCATGTTGCGTAAAATAGCCAAAGCCTGATTGACGGGCAATCCTCTAACTAACGCCAAAACTGTACGCACCTTATAGGGTGAAATTCTAATATATCTTGCGTGAGCTGTCGGGCGTCTATCCCTATTCTCTTGCAAAGCTAAAGTTTTTTGTTTTATCCTTGTCGCCATTATTATCTTGCCCCCGTTTTTTTGTCATTTCCATGACCTCTATAGGTGCGTGTTGGGGCAAATTCACCTAACTTGTGCCCTACCATTTCTTCGGTACAATAAACTGGTACATGTTTTTTGCCATCATATACAGCAATCGTAAGCCCTACAAATTCTGGAAATATTGTAGATGCCCTAGACCATGTTTTGATAAGTTTTTTGTCACCTTGTGCTGCTTTGGTTACTTTTTGTAGCAACCTTTCTTGTACAAAAGGACCTTTTTTTAAACTTCTGCTCATTGTTTTTGCTCCACTGTTAAGCAATATCTGCTAACTAATTGTAGAAATCTATAACTTATAATTGACAAACCGTATATTGCAAATTGATATTATAAATATTTATTACATACAACAACATTTATTGTTGTATTACTTCTTTCTTCTTGCAACTATAAACTTACTACTAGCTTTGTTGTGTTTGCGTGTCTTATAACCCAATGTTGGTTTGCCCCATGGAGTAACAGGTCCAGGTCTACCTACAGGAGATTTACCTTCACCACCACCATGAGGGTGGTCAACTGGATTCATAACACTACCTCTAACAGTAGGTTTGACACCCATATGACGCTTTCGTCCAGCTTTTCCTAGACTTATCAACTCATGATCAAGATTACCAACTTGCCCTATAGTAGCCATACATCTAATATGAATTTTTCGCATTTCACCACTAGGAAGTCTCAATGTTGCATATTCCTTCTCTCTTGCCATCAACTGAGCTGACATACCTGCCGCCTTAGCAATTTGTCCGCCACGCCCTGGTTGCATCTCTATGTTGTGAACAAAAGTACCAATAGGTATAACACTAAGTGGCAACGCATTGCCAACTTTTATATCTGCATTTTCACTAGATATCAACACATCTCCCACATTCAAACCCAAAGGTGCAAGAATATATCTCTTTTCTCCATCATTATAATGCAACAAAGCAATGTTGGCACTACGATTTGGATCATACTCTATACTAGCAACTTTAGCGGGAATATCTAATTTATTTCGTTTGAAATCTATTTTGCGATACAACCGCCTATTGCCACCACCAATATGACGGACAGTAATCCTACCAGTGTTATTGCGTCCACCCGTTCTACTAATACTCTCAGTAAGACTCTTTTCGGGAGTAGTCTTAGTGATTTCTGCAAATGACGACATCGTCATATGTCTTGTACCTGGTGTAATTGGTTTAAATCTTTTTACTGCCATGATAGTTGCCTTTGTATTTTTGTAATTAAAGAAATATGTTTGATAATTATTTTATTTTATCTATACTAATTTAAAGAATCAAAGAATGGTATTTTATTGCTTTCTGGTTTGAGTTGTACATACGCTTTTTTGGTTACGCTAGTATACCCACTACTCTTACCTTGTCGCTTAAACTTGCCTTTACTTTTTACAGTATGCACGCTTTCAACCTTTGTACCATCAAACAATTGATGCACAGCATCTCTAATTTGATTTTTAGTAGCATGCAAGTCTACTTCAAAAACATACTTTTTATTTTCAATTTCAACTAGAGATTTCTCACTCATTATTGGTCTTTTGATTATATCGTGTGCTGTCATTTTTCAAAACTCCATTTTGTTTGTGATATACAAGTTAATATCAAACCGCTACATCTTCAGCATTACCATAAGCTTTTACCAAAAAATCTATAGCTTGCGTTGTCAAAATAAGTTTGTCATGAGCTAATATGTCATAAACATTTATTTGATTAACAGGCAATGCGTCTACTTTTTGAATATTACCACAAGCACGGTTTGTAAGCAACTGATCTTCTGTCAATAAAACCAAAGCTGATTTTATATTTAATGCATTCAAAATTGCAACCATCTCTTTGGTCTTGTTTTCTTTAAGAGCCAATGTATCTATCACTACTAGACGATTTTCTTCTACTAATTGAGACAAAGCACTTCTCAAAGCGGCAACTTTGGCTTGTTTATTAACTTTTTTATTAAAATCCCTTGGTTTAGGTGCAAACACCACACCACCGCCACGCCATTGTGGAGACCTTATACTACCTTGTCTTGCCCGACCTGTACCTTTTTGACGCCAAGGTTTTTTACCTCCGCCCCTAACTTCATCTCTAGATAAAGTGCTTTTTGTACCTTGTCTAGCATTGGCCATTTGAGCTACAACAACTTGATGTATCAAAGCTTCATTATACTCTCGCCCAAATACACTTTCATCTAATTTATAATCGCCTTGCTCTATGCCCTTTTGATTGTATATTTTGATGTTTATTGACATAATATTAAACAACGGTAAAGTGACTTATTAGCCCTTAGCCTTTTGCCCTCCACCTTTTACTGCACTAGAAACAACCACAAACCCTCCAACAGGTCCAGGAATTGCTCCCTTAATAAGCAATACATTGCGAGTTGTATCTACTTTAACTACTTTCAAATTTTGAATAGTTACTTTTTCGTTACCATAACGCCCTGCCATATGCAAGCCCTTAATAACTTTAGATGGGTCACTGTTTGCTCCAGTACTACCCAACGACCTATGGGTAGGTCCTGTACCGTGAGTCATCTTCAACCTAGATTGATTCCATCTCTTAATAGCACCACTAAATCCCTTACCTTTGGTATATCCACCGACATCAACAACATCACCAACACTAAATGTATCACATTTTATCTCAGCCCCTACAGTCAAATCTGCATAATTGTCCAAATCAAACTCTGCTATCATTCTCTTAGGTGTGACATTTGCTTTTTTGAAATGCCCTTTTTGTGGCTCTTTCGTAACCTTTGCACGCTTGTCAAAAAAACCACATTGAACAGCATCGTAACCATCTCTATCCTTAGTTTTTTTTTGCAAAACAAACATTGGACCCGCCAACACAGCAGTTACAGGCACAACCCTACCTTTCTCATCAAAGATTTGAGTCATTCCCAATTTTTTTGCTAAAATACCTTTTGCCATTTTTGTCACCACCAATATTATTAAAGTTTAGCCCAATTCAACATTTATTATTTTCAATGTTTTCAATATTCAAATGTAGGGCATTTCAAACCAATTATTAAGATTTTGAATATATCCAAAGCAATTTTGGTTTATTAGGTTCTTGAACTGTCCAATGGACTTTTCCATTTTTTACAATCACTCTTTCATAAAAAGAGTTTTCACTACCATCCAATCTCAACCAATCATCGCCACCCTGACTCCCCATCACACCACTAAACTCTACAAACTTATCATCTATAAATCCACCACGCAATCTATGATGAGCTTTCAACCCACCCAAAATATCTCCATCTACAAAATCAATTTGCCTACCCCTTATCTCAAAATGAGACAACCTATCATACATACTGTCATATTCGGGCTGCTCAACATCAACATTTATGTTGTCTATTTTCATACTCTCTATATAATAGCCACCATCACTTAGAGTATCAAAAACATATAAAACACTCAAAAAACCCAATACGCTAGAAAAAGCAAGCACTACAGCCCCAAAAATCAAAACCTTTACACCCCTAGTCATAAGATCTCCTTAATTGATTTAAGTTGACATTGCTATTTTGCTTGCAAACAAAACAACAAAACGCCTCAACAATCCCCTAACAGTTGATGTACAAACCTTATTATTTAGCGATTTTAAATCCCCTAACGCTAACAATATAGATATTAAAGTTTGATTTGAATATCCACTCCAGCAGGCAAATCTAATTTCATCAAACTTTCTACAGTCTTTGCAGACGGTGAATAAATATCTATCAATCTCTTGTGTGTACGCATTTCAAAAGCTTCTCTAGCATCTTTGTATTTGTGTACTGCTCTCAAAATAGTTACTATTTCTCTATCAGTTGGAAGAGGTATAGGTCCACAAACTTTTGTTCCCGTGCGTTTTGCTACATCAACTATTCTTGCAGCAGATAAATCAATCAAATCATGATCATATGCTTTGAGTTTTATTCGTATTTTTTGACCTGCCATTTTGCACTCCTGTGGATTATGTTTTGTATTTGGCAATGTCTACCAAATCAATTGTTTTTTTGATAAAATCACTATTGGTACAACTGTATCGTGTGTGCCATACCGCACAAAACAAAAACTGTCTTTAACAACAGTTTCTTGATTATACTATGTAATTTTAGATATGTCAACTACTTTTTAAAAAGTTTTTATTGTTTTTTATTGGAGGGAGCATTGTAGAATGAAAAGCAACGGTATGAATACCATTGCAGTAGATAATGGTAATAAAAAAGCCCCATAGAGAGGGACTTGTGGTATAATAGGTTTAACAACAAAACTACAAACACAAGGACAAACTATAGAGCAAGAATATTATAGCACACAAAAGAGAAAAGGCAAACACTTATGTTTGTATGAAAGACTAGAAATTGAAAAAGCTTTAGATGCGGGTGCAAGTATATCTAGTATCGCTAGAATGCTTAACCGTAACAAAAGTAGTATTAGTAGAGAGATAAAGCGTGGAGTTTTTTATTTTATTTAAATTTACTTGACAAATAATAATAATTATTATATAATAATTGGCACAAGATATATATATATTATAAATTGATATAAATAATAGTATGGCACGAAATACATTACAAAGACAAATAATATTAGATGCTCTCAATGAGCATGGTCAACACCCTACGGCTGATGAAATATACAACAATATTTCTAAAAAACATCCGTCTATATCCAAAGCTACAGTATATCGCAACTTAGGGGTAGCAATAGAAAATGGGGACATTCAAACAGCGGGAATATTTAATGGGGCTATGAGATTTGATCACCGAAATACAGAACACTATCATTTTGTGTGTGAAAAATGTGGGAAACTAGTTGATATTCCAAAGTTCAACATACCTTTTGATATCAATACTCATTCACTAAAAATAAATAAAATAGATGTAACTTTGCGTGGTCTATGCAATGATTGTGATGTGTAAGTTGTATGACAAATAATAAGTTATTTTGCTATAATATCAACCAACAAAAAAACACGGTAATAAAAAACCGTGTTTTTTTGTTTAAATAAAACTCAAAAACTTGCGTATCTTTTCTATATCCACAACATGTTCGGCAAGTTTAATTCCTATATCTAGTGCCTTTGCATTTTGCATGCCTATTTTGCTATACTCCAACAACTTGATTAAATTGATACTATGCTCCCTAAATTCTTTTGCATATCTAATACCAAATACATAAACAACTATCAATCTATCATCTTCTGTTTTAGCTTCATTGTAAGATATTGACAACTTGTTTCCTAATATCTTTTCTGCTCTATCTATTTTGTCTGTTTTATCTAATTTCATAATTTTTATAATATATACTTATACCAAAGCAAAACTAAATTCTGCCAAAGCAACTATATTGTCTTTTACAACAATTTTACCTTTTGCAAAATAAAAGTTGGACATTTGTCTAGTCAATTCAGTTTCTATTTTCAACTCATCTTGCGGACGAACTATACCCTTAAACTTGGCTTCTTTAATTCCTGTAAAATAAGCAATACGCTCTTTGTGAGTTTGGTCATCATTGGATTGATTTATTAACACGCAACAAGATTGTGCCATAATTTCACACAATATTACACCTGGCACTACAGGATTGTCTGGAAAATGACCACGCAAAAAGAACTCATCACCTCTTATTTTGTATGTGGCCAAAGCGTGATTGTCGTCTACTTTTTCACATGTATCTAGTAACAACATTTCTTGACGATGTGGCAATATTTGTTCCAATTGTTGTTTATTCATAAATATATTATTTTCAATACTGTGTATTATTTTTGATACTCAAAACATCTCACACTAATCTGCAAACAATGCCAAAATATTCTTATGATTCTTTCTATCTTGAGCCAATTGCTTTGAAGCCGAATACACTGTACTAGACATAATCCCTGCACTTATTCCAATATTGCCCAACTCTTGCATACTATCATATATAGAGTCAATATCTACAATGTGTGTCTGTACTTTGTTTTGAATATCTAATATATCATTTTTTTGAATGTCTGTACCGCTCGCCAAAACAAAGCTAATTCTTGAATTTTTGTTGCTATAATAATCTATAATTACTGTTGCCAAAACTCCTATACATAACGGCAAAACTATTGTATCTACAATATCACCAATTCGTCTCCAAATTTCTTGTGCAATCAACGAACAACAAGATATCAAAACATCAGCACCAACCATACTAGGCACAAAAGCACCTCTATACAAAGACATAGATCTACTTCTTGCTTTCTTAATAGCTTCAATTATACCGCCATTTACAATTTCTATTTTGGCCCCATATGACTGCACTCTGTTTTTAAGTATTTGGTCAAAATCTTGTGGTACAATAAGTACACAATTCAATCCTTTCACTGCACACACCATAGCTAAAGAGACACCCATCTCATTATCCACAGCATCCAAAACCGTACCACCGTCAAAAAGATTTTGATTAAACAATGCATTTTCTATAAGTCCTAAAGCAATCCTATCATATATACTATGAGTTGGGTTAAATGATTCTAATTTAGCAAATATATTGCCAACGCTATGTATAGGTGACACATTTAAAATTGGAGTATTCCCAACCAACTCTAATATATTATTGTTTATTTTTATATTCATTACATCAACACTTGAGTTTGCAAGCTATATTATAAAAACTAATTTTGTTTGTTTTAAGGACTATTATACTTAATTATACAAAAATACTAACCAAAAAATACCGTTTGAGAATTAACACTCAACTCAGCCATATCCTCTATTTGCAAGTTAAGATTGGCATTAACTGTAAAATAACACAAATCAATCTCTTCGTCTACATACTCATCAGTAATTCTCCAACTCGTAACAAGTTTGGCACGACGAATTTCTCTCATACTCTTTGATGTTTCTTTTTTAAATTTCTCCAATCCATGAAAAACACTACATCTAAATTCTGCCTTGACACGCATTGCTCCCCTATAATTGCTACACAAAGTACGCAATACTGTTTGAGCATCTTCGGACAAAGCATTCATTCGCATTCTTATTGTAGATTGTTCCATCTTTTTATTATAGCATATTTTGCTCAACTTGTCAATTTGTGACTAATGTTAATTTTTTACATTTAATATTTAACCACTATATAGGATTTATCTTGTTTTTAAATTTACTATATTAACTTTTTTGCTTCAAAAATTTGCTAATATTGATACACTTATATATACCTATACACAAAAACACCAACTGCCAACCATACTGAAGTATAACAAAAAAAACATTGTAAATAATACCTAACTCATTATCTATTTCAAAATCTATACTTACTGTATTAAGAAAATTTTTAATTTCTTCTTTACTCCAACCGTCATCTAACAATGAATTTGTCAATTCTACACCTGTGCCACTCATGATAGCAGCTACTACTACCAATGCAACTACGGCTATGAGCATAACAATATATAGAGGAACAATAAATTTTACAATTTTTATTCTTTCTTCCTTTGAATGTATAGATATACTCTTGTACTGCAGACGCCTAGACAACCACACTACAACCATACCACATACCCCCACAATCAAAGCCAATATCAATCCAAAGACAAATGTCAATCTATATGTCACAAATATATCAGGCAAAGCTCTGGATACTATACCTGTAGGAATATCAATATTTGCAAACAATATAGACGAAGTGTAAGTCCAACTAATAAAATTAAGCAAATTACATAGACCAATAATCAAAATAGTTATATATACAAAATTAGACCAACTCTGTCGCTCTGAATGTTCTGCAGTAGCATAATATGGATTGTGAATAGATGAATTGTAACCTCCCCCTTTTGCTTGAATTTGTTGCGAATATGAATTATCATACCCCACCCCAAATGGATTGTTGCTTTTAGAACTCTCATATTCTATACCAAAAGGAGATTTGTCTACAATCGTTGCATCTAGTGTCGTACCACAGTTAGAGCAAAAACTAGCTCCCTGTGGATTATTATTTCCGCATTTTGTACAATTTATCATTACTTTACCCAAATAGATTTTTGGAAGCTATTTGTATTTTTATTAACATTACTAAAAACACATTGTATTTTACTATATATTGCCTAACACTCTAAGCCCCTTAGCTATTTCGGCTAAAGAACTTAGTATTTCTTTTGTGTTTTTATCCTTTACATTTCCTTTAAATGTTAAAATTATTTTATCCTGAATTGTGTTTATTGATGTAAGCTCTATATTAGACATTGTTAGCATCCCCAATATTGACATCATATCTACAGACAATTCTTTTGTTTCTAGTGACAACAAAATTGTCTCAGCTTCTTTGAGATAATTTGGCTTATTTGAAAGGACACAATACTTAGCAGTCAAATTTCCATCTCGTAAAAGGCTTGTAGGGGACATAGAAAGCTCTTTTGATTGATTGTAAACATTGGCTACACCTACAATATTCTCGTCTAGATTATCCAATACACTCTCTTCCTCTACGATTTTTATAGATGCTAAAGGCAATATGGCTTGCACTGTATGTCCACAACTAGCATATGCCAACTCGCTCATTTTTATAGTTTTAATTGACAATAAGTCGTGTATAGTCTTAATAAAAAAAAGTCTAAAATCTAAAGCTTCTGCAATAACTTGATTAATATAAACATCTCTTTGAGATATGGTCATAAGTATTTGCAAAATTTTATGATCTATCCTATCTGTAAAATCAAAAGGCAACACTGCTGTAGAATTTTCATCTATCTTATCAACCAAATCATTGAGAGAATTACATCCAATTATCTTATAACCTCGTTTAGCTAAATTTTTGGCAGCTACAAAAGAATAAGATTTTTTTGTCCCTTGATACAAAATTTGCTTTTGCAATATCTATTCTCCTTTGTTAAACTGTTTAAACATCAAAAACTTATATATATATATATTTTACCACACTATTAACTACTTTCTTGCATGAAATCATTAAGCACGCTATCTATATTTTGAATTGTTAGCTTAACTTGATTTAATTCTCTTTTGATGTTTGTAGACTGGTCGGTATTTTCCATAGACTGAATAACTTTTTTCAGCAATGTCTGTTGTTCCTGTTGAACCAATTGTTGTGATTCTTTTGATGAATTATTGATGTCATCTAATTCTACAATTTCTACATCATCTTCAGGAGATAATAGTGACTGTCTTGATATTGAATCACTTACTTTTTCATCTTTTGATTTTAAAATAGCATGATTGAGTTTATCATATATTGGTTGCTTGGTTGACAATACCGTCGTTTGTTTTTCTTGTTTATATTTTTCTACCAATTGTTTTGGATCACTAAGCTGTCTTAATATTGTTTTTTCATCATACTCCAACTCTTTAGTTGATATTGAAGCATCATTTTGTTTTTTGTTGGTTAGCTCTATATCAAAATGTTCAATCTTTGTAGATTCAATTTTTGGCGTATCTACACTTTCTAATCTTATATTTTCAGTCAAGTCTACAAAATTTTCTTCAGTGCTTAAAAAACTCACATTATCACAATCATGTCCCAAAAAGTGTAAATACTCTTTGCAATCATCATAATCATTATACTCTATTGTTTCAATTTGTTCTGCAATACACGGAACAGTATTTTCATCTACTATCTCTATTAAATGATATGGCTCTATAGTTTTTGACGATTGAATATTGCTACTTGCAATAGATGAAATTTTATTGTTAGAACTAATGTTATAATTATTATTTTTTTGTGCTACTGCGGGGGTGTAATTTGCCGTCAATGTAGCAAAATTGAATTTGTCAGAATTATTTAAAAAATTAGGTACACTGTTTGTCTTTTTGCTTTTTCTCAATTCCCTTTGCATATGTATTGAGAGTATTGTCTTTTTGCTTTTCAATTTTCGTTTTGCCAAAACTGTAACCAAACAAGCAAAATACATCACACTTCCACTCAAAACAAAATTATATCCAATAATCCGCTCAGAATAAGAAAACAAGCTAATAGCCATAACAATAACACTTGTTGCAAAAAACAAGCTCAATACACAAAACAAGCTTTTTTTGTAGCTATTGTATCCAAAAATACTCTTAGACAAATACATGAATCCCAAGAAAACTACAGACAAGCCACATATAATATTGACAATATTGGTTATTTGTAAATCCATAAAATTTTTATAGTTTTAGGTTAGGTTTTGGTTAAAGTTCAATCTTTATTGCATTAGCATTTGATATCATACTCTGTATATCAACTTAAAAAACCATTCAAAAAAACCACCTTGCTTAAACCTAACATACATCACACCTCTCAAACTTTCTAAATCAACAACACCTATCATTCTACTATCCTTGCTATTATTTCGGTTATCACCCATCACAAATACACTACCTGCATGAATTTCTATCACATCAGTTTCGTCCATATCAAACCACGGTTGCATATCTTCTTTTATATAATCTTCAACTACCTGTTGCAATTGATCAACACTACTGCCTCTAAAAAACAAAACTTTGTCATATTGAACCTTAAACTGAACAAAATCACCTTCCACTGCCACAACTCTCTTTATCAAATCAACACCATCATCGTCAAACACAACTATATCATTTCGTTTTGGATTCTTGTTGTATTTATTTATCAATACCCAATCATTATTTAATAGCGAATTCCGCATACTATCACCATCTACATTGACAAATACACTCATAAAAACGACAACAAACACCGTAACCAACAACATAAAAAAAACGACAATTAAACTAGAAACAATTATCTTTTTTATATTAGGAGATTTTTTGTATCCCATTTGTTGTTCTATTATAACTTCTCTCATATTACACTACACAATAAATATTTACAGATTTTGCCAAATTTAATTAATAAACAATAATAAAATCACTATTTTATATATCATTGTACTATAATATTAAATAGTTGTCAATAAGTTTAAAGTATTTTTAAATTGGACAAACCCTTATCTTATTTACATAAAATTTCAAACTATAGAGACATATTAGCAACCAAATATTGCTTGTTACAAACTTGACAAAAATATATTTTGATGCAATAATATCAATATGATTTTATCTTGGGACGAGTACTTTATGGGAATTGCTCAATTGTCAGCTAAGCGTTCAAAAGACCCAAACACCCCTGTAGGAGCATGTATTGTCAACAATAATAATCAAATTGTTGGGGTTGGTTATAATGGAATGCCTAGAGGCTGTGACGACAAGGATTTTCCTTGGAATAGAGACAATGATGACAACAAATATCTATATGTTGTGCATGCCGAACTCAATGCAATACTCAATTCTACTCTAAAGCTTGATGGTTGTAAAATATACTCTACTCTTTTCCCATGCAACGAATGCACCAAAGCAATAATACAAAGCGGGATAAATCAAATAATTTATCTAGAAGACAAATATAGTGACACTCAATCTATAATAGCATCAAAAAAAATGTTAGACTATGTGAAAATATCCTACAAAGCTATTCGGTTTTAGAACTTAGTTTGCTATCCAACTGCTTCTTTTTGCCCAGCTTGTAGTCGTTATTGCTTAAATATATCACAAAAATAGGTCCTACTATCAAGCCAAGTACAGACAATATATTGTATGTGGCATATTTTTTGTTGTTGTATCCACAATATGCAAGACGCATCAAAGAAACCAATGCAAGCCCAAACTGAACAATTATAATTGGCAAAATTATTGCAAACAGTATAGTAAGTTTATCCATATTATTTTTATTTTGTAAATTTATTTATACTTGACTTTTTTTTAAATAATCCAATACAAAGTCATGTATATTCCCATCTATCACGCTCTCAACATCTGCATTTTCAAAGTTAGTTCTGTGATCCTTTACCATGGTATATGGTGCAAATACATAACTTCTTATTTGACTACCCCATTCTATTTTTTTTAATTCACCTTTTATATCCTTAGACTTTTCCAACAACTCTCTTTCTTTTTTTTCTACAAGCTTAGATCTAAGCATTTTAAATGCCATTTCTTTATTTTGAATTTGACTGCGTTCGTTTTGACAAGACACCACTATATTGGTTGGCAAATGCGTTATTCTTACTGCACTATCCGTCTTGTTGACATGTTGTCCACCTGCACCACTACTCCGGTAAGTATCTATTCTTATTTCATCTTGACGAATTTCTATTTGTTCGTCATTAGTTATTTCTGGCATAATTTCTACACTTGCAAATGATGTATGTCTTCTTCCACTACTATCAAATGGTGAAATTCTTACCAATCTATGAACCCCTTTTTCAGCTTTTAGATAACCATAAACAAAATCACCTCGCACCAAAAAAGAAACACCTTTGTATCCCCCCGTTTCTACTACACTACTATCCAATTCTATCACACTCCAACCTTGTTTACTACAATACAATTTATACATTCTATACAAAACACCAACCCACTCTTGTGCATCTTGCCCACCTGCACCAGCATTTATCTCTACTATACAATTGAGATTGTCATAATCTCCTCTCAACAACAACTTTACAACAAATTCATCAACTCTATTTTTTAAATCCAAAACACTGTTGCTCAAATCATTTAATGTCATCTCATCATCATCTTCTACCATTTCACAAAGTTCTAGACTATCTTCAATATCAGCTATAATATTGTTTAACGAATATACATACTTATCAATCACACTCATTCTTGCATAAACTTCTTGAACTTTCTTTTTATCTTTAAAAAAGTCTTCTAGCCCAATTTTGTTTTGCAAATACTGTTTTTCTGTATCCAAATCTTTTAAATATGGATTGCTTTTGCATTCTAGTATTTTAGAATGCAATTGGTCAAGTTCTGTTGTTATATTTTTTTTATCCATGTCATAGCTCAACTAATTTTGTTTACACACATTTAAGTTATCCACTTTTTAACAACTTGTGTATAAATATGTGAATATCTATATTAGTTTTTATTTATCATCATTGCGTATCTCATTTATTTTATTATCACAATAAACTTATCCACAACTATACACAAACCTATTATTGTTTTTTCACAAGTTTATACACAACAATATATACAAATTTTGTCTATATATAGAAATATAAAAACAAACTAATACTATATATAGTAATTATTCTAAATTATGCACATTTTCACAAACCCTATTACTATATACTATTATATTTAATATTATAATAAACAACAAAGCAATCAAATGTTTTTAAATATTTTACTCTATAATTTTTGTATTAAGCTTAATATTAAGAGATTGGTTTGTGGATAACTATGTGCATAAGTGCATAACTCATATCAATTCATAGTTTCTAACAATCCAATCATAACAGAGAATTTTTCTAAGTCTGCCTTGCTACTATATTCCAAAACTATCTTTCCTTTTTTATCATTTCCTTTAAAACTTACTTTTGTTTCAAATGTTGAACTAAACCTATCTGCTATTTGTTGCAATTCATTTTGCTCATTAGTGACTGCATTTGTATTTTTCTTATTATCTTTGTCACTATTTATATTATTCACTAATAACTCTAAAGATTTTACAGACAGTCCATCACTTATACACTTTTTAGCTATAGACATTTGTCTTTCATGATTAGTTATTGACAACAATATTTTTGCTTGTCCAAAAGTTAACAATTTTTGCATTACCCAATCTTTGACTACTGGTGCAAGATTATTTAAACGCAATAGATTTGTTATCTGTGGTCTACTCATACCCACTGTTTTAGACAATTGCTCTTGAGTGTAACCAAATTCTTCAATCAATTGATTGAGATAACTAGATATATCTATAGGATTTAAATCATCTCTAATAATATTGTCAACCAAGCTAATCTCCTTAACTTTTTGCGGAGAATAATCTTTGATAATGCATGGTACTTTTTCCAACCCTAACTCCAAACATGCTCTATAACGGCGTTCGCCTGCTATGATCATATATTTGTCATTTTGTTTTACAACTAATATTGGTGTAACAACTCCATGCTCAGCTATACTGTCCCTTAATTCAATCAACAAATCTCTATCAAAAATTTTTCTAGGTTGTTGATTATTTGGAACAATATCATTTAAAGATAATTCAAATGATGTTTCACCCAACAATTGCTTTGTTTCTATTTTTTTTGTTTCGGCACTTTGCAATTGATTATTATCAAAATCCCCAATCAAAGCACCTAAACCCCTTCCCAAACCTTTTCTCATCATAACTACATTATAACACATTATAAAAATCAACACAATAGAATACTTAATAATATCAAATATTAATTTTATATGATTAAAAAACATATACAATGTTCCATGTGGAACATTGTAATTAAATAGTGTTTAAATTTAACATTATGTATACAATCATTATATGTAAAGCTCAAACAATATCAATGTTTTGTAATGTTCCATGTGGAACATTACAATTAAATATTATTTAAAATTCAATCTTACATACTAATCTATGTGTGCAGATTTTAAACCGTAATTGGTTTTAAACAATGTTCCATGTGGAATATTAAAATCAAAGAATTTTAGAGTTTGTTTTTGTTTATGCAATTGATTTTAGTAGTTGTAAGATTGTATCAATGTTCCATGTGGAACATTGTGAAATTGTGTAAAGCTGTATATAATTTTTAGTGATAAATATAATTTATGTATAGATTTTTAAATATGCGACAAAATTGTAAAATTATATTAAAATCGTTGACATATTAAATCTAATGTGTTAATATGTTTGCATGGGATTAGTATCATTTTTATTGGGTTCTGATAATAGGCGTCACCTAAAAGAATTGAATGGTAGATTGTCAAAAATAGATGACTTGCAAGAGCAATTTAAAAAATTGACTGACGAACAACTCAAGGCTAAAACAGTTGAATTTAAGCAAAGAATTCAAGAAAAAAAAGAAGCTTTAGAAAGTGTGTTGCCAGAAGCGTATGCTACTGTAAGGGAGGCATCTACAAGAGTATTGGGAATGACTCATTTTGGTGTGCAGCTTTTGGGTGGTATGGCTTTGCATCAAGGGAGAATAGCAGAAATGCGTACAGGTGAAGGTAAAACTTTGGTTAGTACATTGCCTGCATATCTCAATGCATTGGAAGGTGAGGGTGTTCATATTGTGACGGTCAATGATTATTTGGCTCAAAGAGATGCCGAGTGGATGGGGAAAATTCATAGATTTTTGGGGTTGACTGTGGGTGTCGCTATTGCCGGAATGACTCCAGAAGAAAAACGATTGGCGTATAATTGTGATATTACCTATGCAACTAACAACGAACTTGGGTTTGATTATCTTAGAGATAATATGTGTATCTATAAAGATGAAAAAGTTCAAAGAAAGCTGCACTATGCAATTATAGATGAAATAGATAGTATTTTGATTGATGAAGCTAGAACACCTCTTATTATTAGTGGTGCAGGCGGCAAATCCAGTGAGATGTATATTACAGCTAATAGATTTGTAAGAAGCTTAAAAAAAGGCGTTAGAGTAAAAGATGACAACAACAAAATTCTTGATAGCGATGGTGATTTTGAGATAGATGAGAAAAAGAAAAGCATCAACCTAGCTCCATTGGGTATGGAAAAGGCAGAAAAATACTTTAATGTATCCAACTTAGCAGATTTAGAACATACAGAACTCAATCATTATATCAACAATGCTTTGCGTGCTAACTACATTATGAAGAGAGATAGTGACTATATTGTCACTGATGGAGAAGTTTTGATTGTAGATGAATTTACAGGGCGTGTAATGATAGGTAGGAGATATAGTGATGGATTGCATCAAGCTATAGAAGCAAAAGAAAATGTTCGCATTCAAGCAGAAAATAAGACTCTAGCTACCATTACATTTCAAAATTACTTTAGACTGTACAAAAAGCTTTGTGGTATGACTGGTACAGCTAAGACAGAAGAAGCTGAATTTCAGGGTATATACAATCTAGATGTCGTGGTAATTCCGCCTAACAAAACTAGTCAACGCATAGATGAAAATGATCAAGTTTATACTAAAGTTGCTGGCAAATTGAATGCAATAGTAGAAGATGTGGCTGAGTGTTATGAAAAAGGACAGCCTGTACTTGTAGGTACTACTACAGTAGATAAGAGTGAAGAAGTTAGTTTGTTGTTAAAGAAAAGAGGAATACCACACGAAGTACTCAATGCAAAAAATCATGCTAGAGAGGCCGAAATTGTAGCTCAAGCAGGAAAGTTTAAGACAGTTACTATAGCTACTAATATGGCAGGTCGTGGTACTGATATACTTTTGGGTGGAAATGCTGAGTATCTAGCTATAGATAGATTGAGAAAAGATGGTATGGCAGAAGAGTTGATTAGCTTAGTTACCTCTAAATTGGTTATAGAAGATCCCGAATTAGTGTCAGCAAAAATGAAATTTGAAGAGTATTACAACGAATTTTTGTTGCAAACTCAAACTGAAAAGGAACAAGTAATTGCAGTAGGTGGGTTGCGTATAGTAGGTACAGAACGACATGAATCTAGGCGTATAGACAATCAGCTTAGAGGGCGTTCTGGTAGACAAGGGGATTTGGGTTCATCAGTTTTTTATTTGTCATTAGAAGATGATTTGATGAGATTGTATGCCGGAGAAAAGCTTTCAAAGATGGCTAGAGTGTTGAGATGGAAAGATGATGAGCCTATGTCTTTAGGACTAATGACCAGAACAATAGCTACAGCTCAAAAACGCATAGAAGCACGCAACTACAGTATTCGTCGCAATGTCTTAGAATATGATGATGTCATGAATGTTCAAAGAAAACAAGTGTACGAAGAACGGGGCAAGGTGTTGGATGGCATGGATATGTCTTTTCAAATAAAAGGCATGATTAGTGACCAAGTTGCTATTGTTGTAGACAATAATACTGACCCTAAAACAGATTGGGATATGTGGGATTTGGAAGGGTTGAATAAAGATATATCACAAAAGTTGTTGCCAAACTTTGAAAATTTTATTAGTGAAGATGACGCTAAAAAATGGACAATAGATGATATCAAAAAACAAATAAACTCAAAGATGTTGGAAATTTATGAAGAAAAAATATCTTCGGCAAAAGAGATAGGTGTGGAGTTTGGTGAAGTTGAGAGAGTTGTTTTGCTAAAAATTGTAGATCGTCATTGGATGTCGCACATAGACTCTATGGATGTATTAAAGAGGGGTATAGGGTTGCGTGCTCATGGGCAAGTTAATCCTGTAACAGCATACAAAAAAGAAGGTTTTGAAATGTTTGATGATATGCTTAATACTATTCAAGAAGAGACTGTATCGGTATTAATGCGTGTACAAGTAGACAAGACCCCTACTAGACAAAAAGCACCACAATTGACAGTACAACAAAGTGGTGGAAGCAATACTGGAGATACACCATCAAAACGCCCAGCACAATCTAAAGAAACTCAAGGACGCAACGAGTTGTGTGCTTGTGGTAGTGGACTAAAGTACAAAAACTGTCATGGAAAATAGAATAGATTGTGTTTGGTTGTTAGTTAAAGTTATATAATCTACAGTAGTAGTATGTTTTTTGTATCTATTGTAATATCTTGAAATAAAATATATGTTGTTTAATACTCATACACACTCATGTTTTTCGCCTGATGCATCACTTTGTTTTTTGAAAAAAATTTTTGATATTGCTCTTGAAAAGGGATTGTCATATATTGCAATAACAGATCATTTGGAGTTGGGTGATGAAAAAGAAAGAGAGTTTTTAAATATAGATGGATATTATAGAGATTTGATGCTTGCTAAAGATAAATACCTATCCAAGGGATTATATATCGCAACAGGTATTGAAGTAGGTTACAACAAAAACACACAACGAAAAATTAAAACGCTATTAAAGCAATATCCATTTGAATATGTTATCAACAGTGTGCATTGGTTTCCGCATTACAAAACAGATTCTAAACAACGATTTTTTAGAGAATATATAAAAACTGTTGGTGAAAGCGTTGATGCTGACTTTGATTATGATACAATTGGGCATTTTGGATTTTATACTAGGTATGGGGATTTTGATGACAATTCTATGACTCTTTTGGAATTTGGTGAAGAGATAGAATTGGTTTTAAAAAAAATAGTAAATAGCAATAAGATTTTGGAAATTAATGCAAAAGGAAAAGCTTTTGATGATGTAGTCCCATCTATAGAAATGATGCAATTGTATAGAAGTTTGGGTGGAAAGTATACGACATATGCATCAGACTCTCATACACCAGACGCAATACTCAACAATTTGAGCGGGGCAATACATGTTGCCAAACTTGCAGGGTTTGAATATTGGACAATCAAAAAAGACGGACAAAGAATTAAAATAACTATTTGATATTAATTGTTAGTGATTTGGCTTAAATACAAAATATAGTTAGGGCATAAATTAGCTTAAAACCATTGCAGATAAAAATGTTAGTTATTAGAAAACCACCCAAGATAGGGGCTAGAATAATAAAAACAGCGTTGTCAATATTGATAACGCTTATTTTGACAGATGTAGTTGCAAGAACTATTTTTGGATTGTTGTTTGAATTTGATTATATGTCAGTCAGTATAGCTGTAGTGGCATGTATTGTTGTGATGCAAGATAGTGTTAAATCTACTATGCGAGCTAGCAAGGAACGCATAGCTGCTACCACTATAGGTATAGTGGTGGGTGTATTGTTGATGCTTATATTGTTGCCATTTGGAAAAGAAGACATGTATGATTTGCAAAGGTTGTTGTTTTATATATTAGCTAGTTTGGGTAGTGTGATAGTGCTGTATGTATGTTTGTTGTTTAGGGGTAGCAATTTGTCAAGTTTGAGTGTTATAGTCTTTGTATCAGTACTATTTGCTTATTCCAATCAAAACCCCCTTATTGCGGCTGCAATGAGATTGATAGAAACTATTATAGGTATAGTAGTTACTGTAAGCGTCAATCTAACAATATATCCACCACCATTAGAATGTTCTAATATAGATAGATTTAATATTATTAAAAAAAATAATTTCTCTACAAGATGTGCGTTTTGTATCAAGCCAAAAGGCAAAAGCAACCGTTGTAAAGACTGTCAACAAGAAGAATTTGATGCTCATTTTATTGCACATGACAATTGTGATTATTGAGTATTAATCATGTATTATCTCATGGAGTGTTTGAATAGTATGAATAAATCTGTCAAAATATTAGCTATAGAAACATCATGTGATGATACCGCTGTCGCTTGTTTTTTGGATAATATTGAGATTTCTAGCGTGGTTCATAGTCAATTAGAAGAGCATAATAAGTTTGGTGGTGTAGTGCCAGAAATAGCTTCTCGCAACCATATTATGGCATTGCCTACTGTGCTAAATAAGGCACTTATTGAAGCTAGATACTTATTGCAAGAAATAGATTATATTGCTTGTACATATGGTGCAGGGCTTCAGGGAGCGTTGCTTGCGGGAGTGAGTTATTCAAAAGCCTTATCTTATGCACTAAATATTCCACTGTTGCCTATCAATCATATACAAGCTCATATAGCTGCAAACTTTGTTACAACAGCACCTCCGTTCTTGTGTTTAGTGGTATCTGGTGGACACACTAGCTTAGTCTGGGTAGAGAGCTATACAAAGTTTGAAACGCTCAACAGTACGACTGATGATGCTATGGGCGAGTGTTTTGACAAGGTTGCTAGAGTGCTAGAATTGGGATATCCCGGTGGACCAATAATAGAACAATATGCCCAAAAAGGCACACCACATATTGAGTTTTTCAAACATGCCAAAACTCAAAATATGGGGTTGAGTTTTAGTGGACTCAAGACTGCTACAATCAACTATATAAAAAAGTTGGATAAAGAATCTTTGACAGCTCAAATGTATGATATATGTGCGTCGTTTAGCAAAACAGCAATAGACATAGTTGTAAGCAATACATTTAAAGAGATATCAAAAAGGTCAGTTGACAAAATTGTTCTTGCGGGAGGTGTGTCAGCAAACAAACAGTTGCAACAAGAAATAACCAAACAATCAAGAAAAAACAATATTTCTGTATCAGTGCCGCCTCTCAAGTATTGTACGGACAATGCTACTATGGTTGCATTGTGTGCTTATTATCAATATATTTTGCCAAAGCGTATACCACTACCCAAACAATATTTGGATCTTAATGTCAATAGTGGTCTAGAATTGAGTCAATCTTTGTTGTAATGATATATATAATAAAATCATATAAGGATATATTGTTAACAATAGAATATAAACTATCAACAAGAACAACAATATTTTTTGACGCAAAAAAATCAAAAAAGATATTGGTGGTTGCGAATGTCAAAACCCCGAACGCTTTAAAGTTGATATTAGTGATATTTTACTTCTTTCTATCTTAATCTACTCCATTTGTACACACATTATGCAACAATTGTGTATATTTAGATAGTCTTAATTGGCAATTTTGACTAAACAAAAAATACATGTTATAATATTTGCATGGCAAATATAAGCAACAAAAAAACATCTCAACAAACAACAGTTGTAGTAGGTTTGTCAGGCGGCGTAGATAGTAGCGTAGCAGCAGCACTTTTGTTAGAACAAGGATACAATGTTGTGGGTGTGTTTATGAAAAACTGGGAAGATACCGAGCAATATACAAGCGAATGTTTGGCAGCAGAAGATTATAGAGATGTTGTAAATGTGTGTGGCAAATTGGGCATAAAACACTATACAGTTAATTTCGTTCAAAAATATAGAGATGAAGTTTTTGATTATTTTTTAAAGACATTGCAAAAAGGCAATACCCCCAATCCTGATGTGTTGTGCAATAGGCAAATCAAGTTTGGAGCTTTCTTTGATTTTGCTATACAACAATTGGGTGCAGACTTTGTAGCTACAGGACATTATGCAAAAGCTCAAGATGGCAATTTGTACAGAGCAAAAGACCAAAGCAAAGACCAAACCTACTTTCTAAATCAAGTACACACGGACAAGCTACGGCAAACTATATTCCCATTGGCTGATTATTTGAAAGTAGATATAAGAGCTTTAGCTAACAAATATGGACTTTCTACAGCATCTAAAAAAGATAGTACGGGTATATGTTTTGTTGGAGAACGCAATTTTAAGGACTTTGTTCATCAGTTTTTGCAACCCAATCCTGGAGATATTGTAGATACTCAAGGCAATATAGTTGGCAAACACACAGGACTGCACGGATATACAATTGGACAAAGACGAGGTCTTGGTATAGGTGGGGTCAAAGATAGTCAAGGTAGTTGGTTTGTTGTGTCAAAAGAAATCTCAACCAATAGGCTAGTTGTCAAGCAATCAGATCAAAGTGTACTAAATAGTACTCAATGTAAGGTAGACAATATCAATCTAATAGGCAAATCAAATTGGCAAAAAGGCAATACCTATCAATGTACTGCCAAGTTTAGATACCGTCAACAAGATGTTGCCGTAACAGTCAACTTTGATGACATAACTACAGTAGTATTTGAAACGCCACAAAGGGCAGTCACGGTTGGGCAATATGCTGTATTTTATGATGGACAAAGATGCTTGGGGGGCGGCGAAATAATACAATAGATTGAGTAATTATGAAAGAGAGTGTACAACGAGCGGATATTGACAATAAGATACAAACAATCAACAAGAAATCATTATTCTTTTTTGACGCCAAAAAAGAATCAAAAAAGCACTTGGGGGGTTGCGAATCCCTCCAATCCCCGAACGCTTTAATGTGGATTTTATTTAAGTTGTTACTTCCTTTCTATCTTAATGCACTTTATTTGGGAACTCCTTTATGAAAGATCCGTGGCAAGATTTTGATGATTTTATTGATGACGAACAAGACGATTTTGATGAAAATAGAAATCCTAATTATTTAGACAAATATTGTTTTGATAATTGTGATAATTTAGATACAATAATTGTTAATCAACAATTTGATAGTCTTATAAAACTAGATATGGATAATATTTGCTTTTTTGATACCGAAATAGCCGACAATTTTGATACCGAAATAGCCGACAATGGCAAAATTCTAGATATTGGAGCTGTGTCCACATCTGGAGAGTTTCATCATACCAGTATTCAAAAGTTCGTGGATTTTGCCAAGGATTATAAATATCTTGTGGGGCATAATATTGTAGATTTTGATATCAAGTATTTGCCATCTACTGTTGTATCTCAATTGAGCAAAAAATACATAGATACTCTATATGTCTCTGCGTTGTTGTTTTCCAAAAATCCATATCACAATTTAGGCAAAGACGAAAAGTTTGTATCTGACGAAAAAAACAATCCACTCAGTGATTCCAAAAAAGCACGAGACCTATTTTGTGATTGTGTTGCAAAGTGGGACACCATTGATATTAGATTGAGAGATATATATACCGGCTTGCTTATTGATGATATTCATTTCAAACATTGGTTTGAGTATTTGGGTATAATTAGTTTAACTCTAAATTTGGCATCAAATATAAAAGAATATTTGCAAAACAAGGTTTGTGAGAATATAGATTTTAATGCACTTATGCACGGGCAATCTCTAATATCAATAGCTTTTGTAATTAGTCTTATTGATGCTATGGAAGATGAGAGTGTGAGTATATTGCCATATTGGATAATAAAAAACAATCCAAGCACTCAAAAGACATTGCATATACTTAAAAACAACAATTGTGGCAATTGCAAATATTGCAATCAAAAATTAGATGCTGTCCAAAATCTCAAAAAGTGGTTTACATATGACAACTTTAGGACATATGATGGCATGGACTTGCAACGACAAATAGTAGACGCCACAACTAGCGAAGAAAGTTTGCTAGCTGTGTTGCCTACAGGGGGTGGAAAGTCTATTACATTTCAATTGCCTGCACTCATGCAGTGGCAAAATCTAACAGGGTTGACTGTAATAATTTCTCCACTACAATCATTGCAAAAAGATCAAGTTGACAATCTAGAAAATCGCTACAACATCACTCAAGCGGTACGCTTAGATGGAAGTCTAGACCCTGTAGAAAGGACAGTAAATATAAGACAAATAGAAAATGGTAACGCAGGATTGTTGTACCTTTCACCCGAATCATTGAGATCAAAGTCAACATTTAGTATTTTGCTAAAAAGAAATGTAGTTAGATTTGTCATAGACGAAGCTCACTGTTTTAGTGCATGGGGGCAGGACTTTAGACCAGATTATTTGTATATTGCTGACTTTATTGCTAAATATCAAGAATTTAAACAAAACTATTTTAAAATTCCTGTATCTTGTTTTACCGCTACCGCTAAGCCTGAAGTAATAAAGGATATAAAATTATATTTTAAAAGCAAACTCAATTTAGATTTAAAAGAATTTACAGTTACAACGGGACGCACCAATCTATTATTTTTTGCTATATATGTAAAAGATGATACCGAAAAAGACAATCAACTTAGAGAAATACTCAACAATCATCAATGTACTACAATTATTTATGTATCTCGTACACGCAGAGCAGACGAACTTGCAGATAAGCTCAATCAAATAGGATTGGTTTGTGTGTCATATCATGGCAAGATGGATAAAACATTGAGAAAATCCAATCAAGAATTGTTTTTGAAAGGTGAAGTCAATCTTATAGTTGCTACCAAGGCTTTTGGTATGGGCGTAGATAAGGATAATGTGGGATTGGTTGTACATTACGATATTAGTACAACACTAGAAGATTATGTACAAGAAGCGGGTAGAGCGGGAAGAGACCCAAACTTGCAAGCTCAATGTATAGCATTGTACAATGATGATGACATCAACAAGCATTTTGCGTTTTTGAATCAAACCAAAATTACACAAAAAGAGATAAATGAAATTTGGAGAGGGATTTGGAAAGGAAAAAATAAGGATAGATTTAAAAATAATCAAGAAAATTCGGTATCTAGTCTAGAGTTGGCAAGAGATTCGGGTTGGAGTGACCAAAATGAGAATGATATAAGTACAAGAGTAATCACTTGTGTCAACGCATTAGAACAAGCAAGTTTTATAAAAAGAAAGGAAAACATGCCAAGAGTGTTTGCCAACAGTCTCCTTGTTGACAGTGTCATAGAGTGTAGAAAAAAAATTGGCAAATGCAATTGTTTTGATAACGATCAACAAAAAGAAGAAGCAGTAAAAGTGGTAGCAAGATTGTTAAAGACTAGAGCTAAAGGCAAAAAAGATGTAGATGATAACAATCAACAAGTAGACCACATAGCAGATAGAGAACAACTTACAACGCAAAAAGTATTGAAAGCTATAGAGAAATTGAGAGAATGTGGAGTACTCGCTGATGACAAAGATTTGTATGCAAGATTGAATAAGGACAAAGGTAGGGAAGCTAAAAAGACATTTGATGTCTTTGTTGCTACAGAAGAGTTTTTGTACAAATATTTTGAAGACAAAAATTTGGAAAAAGGTACTGTTGTAAATATAAAAAAAATCAATACCGAAATGCTAAAAGATGTAAAAGACAGTAGTATTGCACATATAAACAAGACATTGAATTTTTTAAGCACAAAACGAATTATAAAACGAACAAAGCAGTTTGACCAAAATACAAACATATTAAAATTGTACATCACTTATGATGAGATGATAAACAAGGGTAAGATACGACATGACATATCTAGATTTATTATTTCTTATTTGTATGAAAAGTTGTCAAAGGACTCTATAGACGAAAATGACACAAAAGTCAACTTTAGTGTATTAGAACTTAGAGATAAGTACAACCACAAAAATACAATGTTTGGCAAAGTTATAAGTGCTGACGAAGTTGAAGACTCTCTACTTTGGCTCAAAAGAATAAATTGCATAGATACAGAAGGTGGTTTTTTGGTAATATACAACAAGATGATTATCCAAAAGATAGCAGAAAATACTAAGAAATATACTAAAGAACATTATAAAACACTAGAAAATTATTATGAAAACTGCAAAGAAAAAGTTCATATAATAGGGGAGTATCTAGACAATCTTGCCAAGTCCCCAAACATAGCAAGTGCATTTATACAAGACTATTTCAACATAAGCAAGGATATGTTTAAACAAAAGTACTTTAGGGGTAGAAGTATAGAGCTGAAACGCAATATGACCCCCAAAAAGTACAATGCTATTTTTAACAAGCTTTCTATCCCACAAGCTCAAATCACAGATGATACACAATCAAAGTACATTTCTGTTATAGCAGGTCCAGGTAGTGGCAAAACAATGTTGCTTGTACACAAGATTGCGTCGGTATATTTTCAAGAAGATATAAAACATGAACAAATACTTATGCTTACTTTTAGTAGAGCGGCCGCCAATGAGTTCAAAACTAGGTTGATAAAACTTATTGGCAATGCAGGGTTGTTCGTTACAATAAAAACTTTTCACGGGTATTGTTTTGATATATTGGGCAAGGTTGGTAGCGAGGGTGAAAATGAAACTATAATAAAAGATGCTATAGACAAGGCAGACAAGATAGCTAAAGATGAAATAGATAGTGCAGACAAGTCTAAGTTGCTAAAATCAATATTGGTTATAGACGAAGCTCAAGACATGAGTAAGGATGAATTTGATTTGGTGAGTCAACTTATAAAAATTAATGATGGTTTAAAAATCATTGCAGTGGGTGATGATGACCAAAATATATATCAGTTTAGATATAGTAGTTCGGAGTATTTGGCAAGAATAGCTAAAGCAGAAGAAGGAAAGATGTACGAATTGCTAGACAACTATCGTAGTGCAAGCAATATCGTAGAGTTTGCAAAAAACTATGCAAAAGCCAATATCACAAATAGACTGAAAACAAACCCACTCAAAGCAATAAAAAAGACAATAGGAAATATAAAACTGACAAAACATGTCAGTACACAGTTTAGTACGCCACTAATTGAAAATTGCATTGCTGATGGATATAGCGGGACTACATGTTTGATGGTACAGACCAATCAAATGGCACAAAACATAGTAGGGGAGCTAAATCACCGTAGTATTGCTGCTAGGTTGATACAGTCCAATGATGGATTTAAGCCTTTAGATCTTTGTGAAATTAGATATTTTTATGATATAATCAACAAAGGTGATTCGTTTAGTATTGATATAGATATTTGGAAAAATGCAATAGCTAAACTCAAACAACAATTTGCAAGTAGTGACAATTTGGATGATACACTAAAACTAATAAGTGATTTTGAAGCTTTGTATCCAAAGACAAAATACAAAGTTGACTTTGGGTTATTTTTAGAAGAAAGTAAGTTAGAAGACTTTTTGAATATAAAAGACTGTATAACAGTGTCTACCATACACAAGACAAAGGGTAAGGAATTTGATAATGTATATATTGGTTGTAGCTATTTTAATACCACAAGCAATAAAGACAAAGGACAAGCCGAAAGAGAATTGTATGTAGGCATAACTAGAGCAAAAAACAATCTTAGTATACACTATGTTGGCAGTACATTTGACAATATCACAGCAAGCAATTGTCAAAAATATATAGACAATACTAGATATGATAAGCCAAAATTTGTTGCTAGTAGTGTGGGACACAAGCAAATATTTTTGTCAAAATCACACGGTTTTCAAAATACTATAAAACAACTAAAAGCAGGCTATGTTCTTCAATCTAGACCAGATGGACTGTATTATCACAATAGTCCTGTTGCAATCTTTTCTAAAGCGTACAGAGAAGAAATGCAAAAATATGAGAACCAAGGATATAGTATATCAACATCAAAAGTGAGATTTGTAGTATATTGGAAAGATGTTGATGCAGAAAAGGAATGCTTGATAGTATTGGCAGAAATTGGGTATATAAACAATCAAATATGATAATTTTAAAAAATAAATACAATGGATAAAAAGCAAACAAAAAAGATACAAGAACATCCAAATGTCAAAATGAGACAACCCCCACAAAATTATGAAGCTGAAAAAGCCGTATTGGGTTGTATCATGCTAGACAATCAACCCGCACTATTGATTGGTGACGGATTGCAACCAAGTGATTTTGCAAGTCCTGCCTATAGATGTGTGTTTGAGGCCATGGTAAGTTTGTCGCTAAAAGATCAACCAATAGATATTGTCACAATTATGCAACAGTTGAATGTTGATGGTATGGTAGAAAGAGCGGGTGGAGTTGCGGTAGTATCTACTCTTATGGATATAGTTCCTAGTAGTAGTAGTTTTAAGTATTATAAAGATATAGTTGTCAAAAATGGTAATTTGCGTAGACTTATAGACGAATGCAATCGTATTACAGAACATTGTTTTGCAGGTGACCCTACCGAAAATGCTTTGCAAATGGCTGAGACCGCTATATACGGATTGAGTGAAAAAAATGATAAGTCTAGTCTATTGCCATTGCAAATAGGGCTAATGGATGCAATCAACCAGATAGAAAAACTTTCACAAGACCCAAAAGCTTTGAGAGGAGTTCCAACACCGTACAAGCAACTAAATCATCTTTTGGGCGGATTGCAAAGATCTGATCTGATTTTGATTGCCGCAAGACCGGGACAAGGCAAGACTAGTATTGGCATGAATCTTATTACACACGCAGCAATGTCCAATTCTCGCAAGACAGATAGTGGCAGCAACAATCCATTCAAATGTGCGGTATTTAGTCTAGAAATGCCTTCTGTGCAACTTGCCAAGCGTATGTTGTGTAGTGTAGCGGGTGTAGATATGCACAAAGTCAACAGTGGGGATATCACTGATTCTAAAGATTGGAAAGATTTGTTTTATGCCAAAAGTCGTCTAGATGAGACCAGAATATTTATAGATGACAGTAGTCTTACAACTCCTGTAGAAATACTATCTAAGTGTAGACGATTGAAACGAGAGAGTGGACTAGATTTGGTAATGATAGATTATTTGCAACTTATGTCTAGTGGCAAACGCACAGAGTCACGCCAACAAGAGATAAGCGAAATTACAAGAACTCTCAAGATAGCTGCAAAAGAGTTGGATGTACCCATTCTTTTGCTTAGTCAAATGTCTAGAGACATAGAAAAACGCACGGACAAGACCCCACAAATGTCTGATTTGAGAGAGAGTGGAGCTATAGAGCAAGATGCGGATATAATTATATTTATACATCGTAAGCATGACGCCAATGACGAGACTGTAGACTTGCAAACACGCAACAAAGTGGAGTTGCATATAGCAAAACACAGAAATGGCAGTACAGGAAAGATTGAATTGATTTGGGAAGGAAAGACCACATCATTTAGAGATTACACTCCCAATGGATATATTCCTCCCAAAGTCGCAAATAGTCAAAACAAACAAAGCAAAGGCAACTCTACTATAAATAATATAAAAATACCCAATCCGCAAGATGTATTTGGTACACCTCCACCTGAGATAGTAGAGCAAGACAAACAAGCTTTGCAAAAGGCATTGCAAGACTTGGAAGATAGTGGGTTGTAGTCTTGCAATTGTGCAAAGTAGTGTACAAATAAAGTACATTAATATTGAAGTAACAATATAAATAAAAACAACATTAAAGCGTTCAGGGGTTTGAGGGGAGTAGACCAAAACAAGAGCTTTTTTGGCGTCAAAAAATAATAACGCTTGTTTTGTTGATTGTTTGTATTTTATTGTAATAACAGCTTGTACAATACAACACAACTTATTGACAATCAATAAAGATTGTTGTATAATCCACAATATGAAGTTTATTTGTGGCGGTGTAGATTTAGCCGATGCGGCAAGCAAAGTTTTGAGAGCTACCAATCAAAGAGGATTGATGCCAATTATGGAAGGTATCAAGGTAGTAGCTAAGAATGGATTTGTAGAGTTTATAGCTACAGACCAAGAGTTGTCTATCCAAAAAAGAATAACAGCCAATACTCTTATAGATGGACAAGTTGTAGTTCCGGGCAAGTTGTTTTGCGATTTTGTCAAAAGATTGAATCATCCATCTATTGAGATAAGTGTCAACGCCAACTTACGCATGGTTATCAAATATGGCGACAATCAAAGTGAGATTGCTTGCATGTCTGCTGACGAATTTCCAGAAGTAGATAGAGTTGACAATCCTCAACAAGTCGTATTGATAAGTAGCGAATTTAAGGATTTGATAAGCAAGGTTGAGTTTTGTTGTAGCATGGATGACAGTAGACCTATTCTTAAAGGGGTATTGTTAGAAGTAGAAGATTTTAGTATATCGGCGGTTTCGTTGGATGGATATCGTTTGGCAAAGTGTACTAAACCTATAGAGAAGACTACAGCAAAGATGACTGCTGTTGTGCCAAGAAGAAGCTTGTTAGAGATGACAAGATTGCTAGAAGATACAACAGAGTTTTGTACAATTCAGTTTCAAAAAAATCATATAAAGCTAGATTTGGATCATACTCAAGTGATTTCAAGATTGTTAGTAGGTGATTTTGTCAACTATAGACAAATTATGCCTACCAATATAGTTACTACAACTACTATATCTAGAGAGAGCTTTCAAGATGCTTTAGAGAGAGCAAGCTTGGTTTCAAGCAAGGAAAGAACTAATCTAGTCAAATTTAATATAGCTGAAAACAAGTTAGAGATAGTATCCAATTCTCAAGTTGGAGCGGTGAGTGAAAATCTTGTCGTCAATCAAGAAGGTCCTAGTATTTCTATTGCTTTCAACGCTGTGTACTTTGTACAACTTTTGAGAGTACTAAATACTCAAAACATTGTTGTAGAGTTCATATCCAACACTACGCCAACCACGGTAAAGCCTAGTAGTGATGATGATGTGTCTTATTTGGTATTGCCTGTACGAACAAACTAGTATTTTGGTATTGTTGTTATCAATATACAATATCTTGTAGAAATGTTGAATTTTTGTAAACTATATAAAGGAATAAATATGAGAAACAAAATAATAATAGGCAATTGGAAAATGAACAAGACCCCAAGCCAAACAGAGTCATTTTTGCAAGAAATCTTGCCAAAAATAAAACAGAGTAGTTCGGTAGTTGTATTTTGTGTTCCGTTTACCAATTTGGATATTGCAAGCAAATTGCTTAAAGGGACAAAAGCAAATTTGGGAGCTCAAAATATATCTTGGCAAGACAGTGGGGCGTATACAGGGGAGATTAGTGGGGCAATGCTAAAAGAGTTGTCTGTGTCATATGCTCTGATTGGTCATAGTGAAAGACGCCAATATTTTGGTGAAACTGATACTACAGTCAATCAAAGGACAGTAGCTGCACATAGACACAACATTATTCCCGTAGTATGTGTAGGTGAAACATTGCAAGAACGACAATCAGGCAATGCTCAAGACATCGTAACCAATCAAATCAAACAAGCTCTTAAAGACATAACACCTGAGCAAGCACAAAATACCATAGTGGCGTATGAGCCAATATGGGCGATAGGTACGGGTGTCACTGCAAGTGCTAATGACGCTCAAGAAATGTTGAAACATATCCGTAAGCAACTCAACAATTTGTATGGCGATATAGCTGACAAAATGCATCTTCTTTATGGCGGTAGTGCAACGGCAGCTAATGCACAAGAATTGCTAAGTCAACCTGACTTAGATGGATTGTTGGTTGGTGGTGCAAGCTTGAAGGTTGAAGATTTTAGCACTATGGCAAATATTGTTTGATTTTTATTATTAGCAGACATTTCAATTGAGGGTTGTATTATATATTTAAACAAAGAAAGAGCATAGTAAGCTCTTTCTTTTTATTATAAAAATCACCCTAATTTAGCAAACATATCACCCAAACTTAGCAAAAATACTTGACATTTTTTGTAATTTATCATATAATGTACAGTATTCTGTTGATGTGTATTTCCCATTTTTTAGATATACAATGTTGGTTGTATTTTTATCAACAAAATTATATGGAGGCTATAATGTCATTGCATGGTATAGAAAATTTTATTACAAATCTCATTACATATTTTGGTGAGAATATTTGGGTTGGGTTGTTGCTTGCTCCCGTTCTTGGTATATTGATGTCTTTCACTCCTTGTTGTCTAGCACATGCGGGTATTGCTATGCACTGTGTTCAGGGCGATACTAAGGGCAAAAGATTATCCAATAGTATGTTTTTTGCTTTGGGTGGTGTAATTGTTTTTGCTATAGTTGCGTTGTTGGTTTGGACTTTGGGTGCTGTTATGGCAGATATTGAATGGGTTTTTCATGTGTTGTTGGGTACTGTTTTGATAGTTGTAATTGTATGGGCAATGTTTTTTAACAAAAAACATAAGCACTCACACAGTTTGAGCGTAGAACAAGATACCGCTGTTTTGGTTGGTTCTTTGGATAAAAAGTCAAATACAATCAATGTGGCACAACCCGTAGATTGTGAATGCAGTGTGCATGCACATGACCATACGGCAATAGCCACAACTAAAGCAAGAATGATAGCCAATGGTTTTGCGGGTGCTGTGTTTTCGTTCCCTTGTAGTATACCTGTTATTTTGGCATTTTTGGCATTTGCACAAAGTTCGGGCAATTATGTGGCGGGTACATCAATGATAGCGTTGTACATTATAGGACACAATATATTGCCTGTTATTGCGGGGGTCTCTTCTAAGTCACTATTTAAGAGTAATGGTATTAGCAAAAAGGTTTTGACGGTATTACGCAATGTTGTATTGATAGTAATGTTGTTTTATGCGGGATTGCTTATATTTGAGGGATTGTACGAACAATTTGGTGATCACACAGGGCATGTTCATGAGCATGTGTTGGCATTGGCATCAAAAGTTATACAAAAATTTTAAACTAAAGTTTCAAACAGTATTGCAATACCCAATGAATGTTGATTATATAGTTGATTTTCAACAAAATTATTTTTGACAATAGCATAAATAATCTTTTTGATTAGTATAATGTGTGGGAGTAATTTTATGCCACTACATATTATAGAAAACTTTATTGTCAATTTGATTGGAGATTTTTGTGAGAATATTTGGCTAGGTTTGTTGCTTGCTCCACTGCTTGGTATATTGATGTCGTTTACGCCTTGTTGTCTAGCACATGCGGGCGTGGCTATGCATTGTGTTGATGGTGATACTAAGAACAAGAGATTTGGCAATAGTATGCTATTTGTTGTTGGTGGTGTTGTTTTTTTTGCTTTAGCCTCTTTGCTTGTTGGTTTGTTGGGTGCTGCTCTTAGCAATGTTTCATGGTTGATGCATGTTTTGTTGGGAGTTTTGTTGATTGTTTCTATTGGTTGGGTTTTGTTTTTTAACAAAAAACATTCGCAATTGCGACTATACAATCACGCTACAACAACCAAATCAAGAATGTTAATAAATGGTTTTGTGGGAGCTATATTTGTTTTTCCTAGCAATATACCGATTCTGTTGGCATTTTTTGCGTTTGCACAAATCTCGTCTAATATTGTATTGGGTGTAGCAATGCTTGCTTTATATATTATTGGGCACAGTGTTTTGATTGTTGTGGGAGTATCATCAAAGCCGCTGTTTAGCAAAAATGATGTTGCAAAAAAGGTATTTATTGTATTGCGTATTGTTGTATTGCTAATCATGTTGTGTTATGCGTTCCTACTTATCTTTAATGGATTGTACGAAAAGTTTGGAGATAATACTCATCACATGCATGAGCATATTTTGACTTTGCTATCAAACAACAAAACTAGCGTTATTCTTTTTTGATTCCAAAAAAGAATAAAAAAGCTCTTGGGGGGTTGCGAATTCAAACCGCCGAACTCTTTAAGGTTGATTTTAATTTTGTACTCTGTTTATACACTACTTTTTTGTGGATATCAAATTTTGTATAGTAATGCAAATAACAAAAATATTTTAAATTATATAGACTTATAAAAAAGTTTTTTTAAACATGTATAAAAATAAAATCTAAAGACAATAATCCTCACAAATAAACAAAGTGAGGTTTTTTTATGAAGACAGTACGCAGTAGCAGCCAAAGCAAGCAAGGCAATTTTTTTGCTAGAAACTTGTACAAGGTTGTAATGGTATCTACCTTAGTCGTTTTGGGTGCGGTAGTAACCATGACTATATTGCTCAATAGGGGCAATGATGACCAACAAACGGTTACGCCACCACCACCTGCCCCAACTTATGTTATGCCACTTACCGAGTATGAGATAGCTCAAGATGCAAGTCTTGATAGATTGATTTACAATCCAACTCTAAATGAGTGGCGAACAGTCAATGGTACTATATTTTCTGTCAAAGAAGATATTGATGTTCATTCTGTGAGTGATGGACAAGTTGTAGATGTTCAGGATACACAACTTGAAGGGGTTGTAGTCAAGATAGACCATGGTGATGGCATAGTTAGCACATATATGAGTTTGGCAGAAAATCCAGCAGTTGAAGTAGGTCAAAAAATCAAAGCAGGTGATGTGATAGGGCAGACTAGTGACCATATGAGCAAGTATGCTCACTTCAACAATCAGTTGTATCTAGAAGTCAAGCAAGCAGGCAAATTGATAGATCCAATGACAATTTTGCCAAACCAAGAAGTATAGTTTTTGATACTATATTCAAAAGCACGGTAGTGGGGGATATCACTACTGTGTTTTTTTGTTGTATACAATTGTCAATTTATTCCAATCATAGTCTATTAATTACTTTTTGTACATATATATTGCATATATACATAAAAACATTGCCAAAACTTGGAAAAAACAAGCAAATATTGTCAATTATGTCAAAATATACAACATAAAATTAATATAAATATAGTATTTGTTTGACAAAATGTGACAAAATATAGTTTACTAATATATTTTTATATGCTATAATTAGTATATAGAATACTATAAGGAGAATTATTATAATGGTAAAAACTCTCAAAGGAGTGTCTTTTGTTTTGACTATGCTATTGTTGGCAGCGTTTTTTGTTGCTTGCAATCCATCAGATCCAAACGAAGACGAGAATCCAAACTCTATTCATGGTGCCACTATAACGGCTAGTACGGGTAGTAATGATGGCACAGCTCAAAACATTAATGTCACTGTTGTGCAAGGGACAGAGTTGACTTTGACAGCGGGTGTACCTGAAAATGGCAATGATGGTTGGACATTAGTTAGGCGTTGGACTAAAGACGAAACAAATATAGACAGTGAGACAAATGCAACTTATAAAGTAGATACAAGTACTTTTGGTAAGTTTAAGATAAGTGTACACTCAAAATTTGTTTCGGGTGAAAAATCTACAGATGAGTTGACGGCTACAGCCAATATATCTATTGTAGATAAGAATGCACCTCAAAATGTCAATCTTGTTTTTAACAATCAAAAGGGTGACAATATTTGGGTACCTGCCAATGTTGCCGACAATGCTAAGATACAACTAGAGTTTGATAAGATAGAAGATAGTAAATACGAAATTCAATGGTTGTTGAATGACAGTGTTGTATCGGGTAATACAAGTCAAGAATACACTATTGATACAAGTACATTTGCAGAAGGTAAGGTAGTAGCTCAAGTTAGAACGGTGGCAACTGACAACGAACCTGCAAGCAATTGGGCATCAGCTACTGCAAGAGTATCTGTATTTGGTGTACAGTTTGATCCAATTAGTCCTGATGTTTGGTACAAAGCACCACAAAGGATATCGGCACATCTATTGCCACAAACACAAGTAGAAGTTGAATGGAATTGGAAACTTGTGGGTGTAAATGGAGGAGAAGTTCATGCGGGTATTGGGCTTGATGTAGACAAAACAACTGGAGAGGCAATAATCTCAGTAAGTGATACAAATACACCTCCAGCAGAATACAAATTTGGTATACAAGCAAGCACTGTTGTAAATAAAGAAGGTATTGAGCATACAGTTGTATCACAACAAACATTGAGAGTGTATCCAGATGATCCAACTCTTCCGGATTCTCCAAAGCCAGCAAGTAGCGTAAAAATGCAATGGGTTGATGGTGGTGTAATAGAAGAAAATCAAAATGTAATTCCTAGTGAAACTATTGAAATAAAAGCATATGTCAATCAAGAATTTACTTTGAAAGCTATTCATAGCCAATTGCCAAATGGGGTATATGTTGAGTATAGGACAGGTATTTATGGAAATGCTTCTTATATTTGGGTTGAAAATCCAGATTCTACTTGGTTTTATGAAGAAACTACACCTACAGATGATGGACTTAATTTTCGTACTTTTAGAATAGATGTTAGGACATATATAATTGCCGACAACGGCATTAAAGTTTATCAACAAAAAGATGAATTGGGTAGAGACCATGTGTCAGTTGTTGCCAAAGTATATGTTGTAAAAATGAAAGATTTGGATTCTCCTACTGGTGTTGTTGTGGATACTGTTGGGTTGCAACAACAAGATGAGTATGGTAGATATGTGGTTGTATATGGACAAGAGTATACATGGGAAGCGAAGGTAGATAGGTTGAGTGGTGTTTCTTATTATTTTGATTGGTGGTACAGTGGTTCTGGTCCTGCGGGTATTGATGAAAATATATACAACTTTACTATCAAGAAACCAACAAATGGAGTTGACACAGATTGGGGTGCTGAGAGATTTGTACGATTGAGTGTTACTGCAAGGTTGTACAACTCACATGGTGATTTGATTGCTCAAAGCAAGCCTACCGAAGTAAATATATCCTTTATTGTAATGGAAAAATAATCTTAAATAAAAACAAAGTTTAAATACAATAAAAATCATTTGTTAGTTTTTTACAATAAACTACAAATGATTTTTGTATTTTTTGGCAATATGTGTTAATAAATTATGTTAAATTATTAACTAAATATATAAGAGTTTACAAATATTGTTATTCACTATATTTGTAGTGTGGAAATTTTTGGTTGACACAAAAGCATATATATGATACTATATTGTCATATGTAGGGCATGCGGTTGCATACTAGAGTTGTCTCTAGAGTGTGTCTTGTATAGAATTGTATAACACATATTTTTTACAACAAATAAGGAGGGTTTTTCTTTTGAGAAACAATACAAACAAACGATTGTTTGCCTTCATAATTTCGGGGGTATTGTTGGCTACAATACTAATTGGTGGTCTAATTGTTGCGCTTTCTACATTGGGCAATGGTGGAGCACCTATAGTACAAGCTAATATCAAATCTAGAAGTTATGTGCAAGAAGGTGAAACATTGCAGCTAAGTTTTGAAGCTGTAAGTGCTAGCAAAATAACCAAAGAAGTTGAAGCTAGTGAGGTGACATGGCAAGCACTCAACAACTACGCTACAGTAAACAACAATGGGGTGTTGACTGCTGTAGAGTACAACGGAAGTGACACATTTGCCAAAGTCAAGGCTACTTATCAAGGGGTATCAACTGTTAAAGATATTAGAGTGACATCTGCTCACTCCAATCGTAGTGGAGAAATGGATGGTCCTTCTTCGCTAAAAGTTGGTGAAACTTACCTTTATAAGGCTATATTTGATGAGTCATTTGGCACTCCAGAACTATTTTGGACTGTTGAAAATGGCAATGCAATCAAAGTAGAAGAAGGTTTTGTTACTGCTATTACTCCTGGTGAGGCAACATTGGTTGCTCGTATAAGCGAAACTAACGAGCTTGCATCTCTAAAAATCACAGTGTATGGTGAGGGTGAAGTGTCTGATGTTGTGTTGGAAAAACAATACAATATAGCAACAGGAAATACAATCACTATAGAGCCTACTATAGAACCTAGTGGTCTAACAAATGTCAACTTGAGTTGGAAAATTCTTACTCCAGGTGATATTATCAAGATTAACAAGATTGATGGTACTAAGGTAGAAGTTACTGGTTTGAATGAAGGTGCTGCTATACTTCAAGTTTCTGTAGGAAATATTACAAAGACTGTTGATGTTTTTGTTGCTGATGTTCCTGCAACTGCATTGAAGATATTGGGCAAAACAGAAACTACAGTTGGTGAAATCATCAAGCTTAGTGTGCAAGTGACTCCAAGCAATGCACAACAAGTTGCACATTGGGTATATGTATCAGATGCTGCTGAAGGGGTGGCAACATGGGGTACTGACGAAGAAGCTACTACACCACCATCAGGTACTGGTGAAACTGACTCAATGTACGCTACAATGTACATCAAGGCGGTTAAAGAGGGAAATGTTACTTTTGGTGTAAGAGTAGGTGAGATTATTGACAGAATTACTATTAGCGTTAGCAAAAGATTGGATGCTGAGAGTATTGTTATTAATCAAGGTGCAGAGTTGGAAGTTATTGGTGGTCAAATCTTTGAACTTGATGCTAGTATATTGCCAGCGTCAGCTAAGCAAAAAGTAAGATGGATGACATCTGATTGGACAATTGTTCAACTTGCTAATGGCGAAGATGATATCACTGACAAGGGTGACAAAATAAAACTTAGAGCTGTAGGAAACTTTGGTGAAACAGCTACTATTACAGCAACTCCATTTGAAGAAGATCACTTTATTTATGAAGGTGCACCTGCTACAATCAAAATCACTATAGGCAAAGGTAATGTTGCTGATATTGTTAAAATTGATGCACAAAGAGATATTGTTGTTGCTAAGAATGGTGTAGCTCAAATAGATGTTAAGGCATATGACAAAGATGGAAATGTTCTTAATGCAAATGGTGCTATAAAATTTGAGTCTGCTATGCCTAAGTTCTTTAGAGTTGGACCTGAGTTTGGGGCTGTTTATGGTCTTCAAGCTACCAACAATGATTTGGACGCTAGTGATGATGATACTTGGGGTGTAAACGACGATAATAAAGTACAAATTGTTGTAAGTGGAAACGAAAAAATTAGGTTCTGGACAAGAGTAATCGTATTGGATACTCCTGACGCTAGAGCTATTACTGTTGATACAAAGTCTCAAGTTAGAGCAGGCGTTGAAACAGCAATCAACCCAACATTCTACAGTGATGACGAAGCTACAGTAGTAGACAATAAGGTAGTAGCTGACATTGATGTTGCTGGAGATGCTAACAATAATAATTTAAAACTTATCCAAAACAAAGATAAAGATGGTAATGTCTCTATTAAAATTGAGACACAAGGGGCATATACTATCACTGCAAGTGGTGTACAATATACTTTTGATGTAACTCATACAAATAGTGATGTTGCTAGAATACTTGAAGAGGCTAGTATGGCAAATGGTGGTAAAATAAATATCCCTGCTGACTACTATGCTCCAAGCACAGTTACTAGACAACATACTGTAACTGTATTGCCTGCTCCATTGGCTAACGATATAGAAAAGGTAACTCCAAGTATAGACAAGATTGATATTCAAGCTGGAGTATCAATAGGATTAGAAGTTAAAGCTTTGGTTAAGAATACTGACGGAAGTGTAGACGAAGAAATGACAAATGCGGCTAAAAATACAGAAATTGTTTGGTCTACAAATGATAGAAGTATAGTCAACTTTGGTCAAAGCAACACAGATCAAAATGGTATTGCTGATGGCACAACACCAAAAATAGATGTTTATGCTGGTGATATAGAAGGTAATGCTATTATAACTGCGGCACTAGCTCATGATAGTACTAAGAAAGTTCAATTTATAATTGTTAATACTAAAGCACAATCTGAAGTGAAATCACTTATAATAGTGACTAAAAAAGATTATGATGAGTATTACAACGAAGCAAACAGTTCAACTCCAACTCAAGGTTATGTCCCTGAAAATAGTAAAGGCGTTGAGATTGGTATTGATGGTACATTGCAACTTTATGCTATAGGATTTAGTTCTGATGTTCCAACAGTTGGTGACCATACAAAGGATAATAAGTTTGAGTGGATTTCACACGACGAATCATTTGCAACAGTTAATGATAATGGTGTTGTTACTACAAAGCAAGCTGGTGATGTACACATAAGTGCAATAGCTGTTAATAAAGTATACTCAAAAGAGCTTGAAATCACTGTAAAAAATACCAACGCATTGGTGCAAGAGTTTAAGGATAGATTTGCTAAAGAATACGACGCAAATAATGCTGTGGAAGGTTTGTTTGATGCTAATGGCAAGTTTACTTTCAATGACAATGTAGACCAAGCGAAGGCGTACTTTGATGCAATGATAATAGCTTCTTTGATAGATTTGAAGAAATTAGATATTAGTGCCGAACAAGTTACTATTGGAACAACTGATTTCAATTTGACAGATCTTATTAAAGAGTTAAATGCTGGTACTATTAATTCAAGTGATTATAACGGAATCTTTGCTGCTATTAAAAATATTTCTGTAAATTACTTTGATCTAATAGCTAGAGCGATAATAAGTAAATTAGAAAGTGATGTAGATGCTTTAAATCCTTTGGTTGAGTTGCTTGAACAAACTGGTGGTTCTATTACTACAAACCAAAATCAAAAAACATTGATAAATCACATGCTTGAAGTAATATCAAACATTGCTTAGTATTTAAAAGTTGATTAATTGAGTTGTGATATTCACACTCACTAGTAGCGAGACAACAACCACTCTCTCATTTGGAGTGGTTGTTGTTGTACATATCTCAACAGCAATATGATTTTGTACCAAAGTATAGTCACAAAATCCCCTTGCAAAGTTAAAAAATGTATTGACTATAAGTAAATAAAATATGTATTGCAAATTAATTTTATATGTATAAAAAATGTACAAATAATTAGCAAAAAAATTATAATTGAATTTGCTATAAATGACATAAAATACCAAATATCAATTGTTGCAATTGTCTTGACCCAAGTGGTATTTGTATGTTAAATTAGATGAGTAGATACAGTTGTAGTGCAATGTTATCGGTTGAAGATATTTTGCAAAATGCAACAAAACAATATTCAACACACACGCAATAGCCAATAAAGGAATATAATAACAACTATATAAAAAAGAAAATTGGGAATGACCCAAATAATCAAATACGAAGGAGCAAGACGAGTGAAAGGACAAATAAGCAAAATGAAAAGAGCGTGCCGAGTGATAGACAAAGTACTGCAAAGCAAGGTATTGATTGTGAGCTTGCTAGGGTTTGGGATATTTGTTCCACTAGCGGCAATTGCGATGCCAGAGTACGATATATACGAAAGGTCGTTTAGCAATATGGGATACGAAAACCCAATTTGGTTTGCGGCATGGGGTATATGCACAGGCTTGGGGGTGTTGATTGGCTACAGAAAAATTGCACAAAATACTGTACCTGACAGTGCCTTTGTCAAAGGTAGTATCAAACCTAGTATCAAGAGATATTTGATGTTTTTGATGTCGGTCGCTAGTGTGTGTGTAATTGTATTGAGCTTTGTGTACGAGCAAGGGCAACAATCTATTGCCAATTATGTACATTTGATATCTGCTCAATTGTTTGGGGTTTTCTTTGTAGGAGCTGTATTTGGTTTGTTTGTTTTGTCTGCAAGTGAGTACAAGCATCACAAAGTATTTTTGTTGATAATATTAGCTAGTGCAATAGTGAGTTTTGTAGCAATCGTTGTGTTTGATAAAATGAATGCACAGATGGAGTTTTTGGGAATGTTGCCCACACTTTCAATAATGATGCTAAGTGTCATCACAGGTAAAAACAAATGGGCATTGCCACAATTTAGTACAGACGAAATTGGAATTGGAGCATAGCACAAACATAGTTTGAATTTGTTGAATATATTTTAAAATTGTAGTATCTCAATAATCTTGAATGTATATCCAAAATATTGGTTGGGATTAAAATAATTAAGGAAACAATTTATGAACAATACATTAGAAAACTCAACGGGTTTTATGCAAGCACAAGACGAATTTAATAGGATGGACAAAGTGGTTGCCCCAACCAATGCCCCTGGCATAGACCCAAGAGCATCAATAAATGCGACAGGTGGCAATGCTATGCCTGTTGGACAATACCCAATCCCAAAAGCTGTGCCTGATGCCTTTAAAAATAGATCTATGCCTAGTCCAGACAATACGGGAAATTCTAAACAAGCCTTTGGTGCTAGTTCGCTAAATATTTCTACCCCACAAGCCAATACCAATATTGCCGTTGATAACAAGCAATTAGCCAATATCAACCAAAATCCTAATAGTGCGGGATTTGGTACAAGACAAGCTATGGGTAGTAGCAATTTGGATTTTAATCGCAATAAGGTTGCGGGACGAACATATATATCAAAACAAAAACAAAGGTTGGAAAATGAACCCCAACATATTGATACAAGCAAACAAAATTTGCAAAACAACAATCAGTTGCAAATGCGTGATACAATGTCTCAAACAATAAAAGAGACTGTAAGACCTGCTAGACAAAAGAATAAGAGAGATAAAAAAGATTTTAGTTTGGATATGCCCTCTCATGCTTCGTATCAACAAGTACAAAGACCAAACCCATACCCATACAATTTTGAAAGACCTATTTCAACTCAAAGACAAGATGGTGTAGAAAAACAGTACAATACTAAAAAGCTTGTAATTTTCTTTGCTATTGTAGCTATATGTTTGGTAATAATAGTGGTTTCTATATTTGGGGTAGCAGGTGCATTTAGACAAGCCGAAGCTTCGGCTACAGTCAATCAAGCATTGTCTATAGCAAAAACATTTGACAACAACAATGCCAACGCAATCAATATTGTGCATATAGCTAAAGACAGTTTGGTTTTGTAACAATAATTAGTTATATTTATTAAATACAAACACGACAGTACCATAATATTGGGACTGTCGTGTTTTTTGTATTGATATGTTATCCTTGTTGATAGTTTATAATTGTATATTTAAGGTTCTTTGTCAAATGTTGGGGTATAGGGAAATTTATCTACTTGAGAGTGTTGCAACGAGAGGTGACAACAGGAAACAAACTTTCAACAAACCAAGTTTAATCTTTTTTGACGCTAAAAAAGAACACAAAAAGCATTTGGAGAATCCCCCCAAACCCAAGAACGCTTTAAGGTTGATTTTATTTAAGTGTGTTAGTTATTTTCAATATTAATGTATTTTATTTGTACACTCCTATCCAATTGTATTGCTTAAATCCAATTAGATTTGGTACAAAGATTGATTTTAATAGTCTTTGTTGTTGTATATGGTCTTATCTATATAGTCATCAAATATTGTGTTGCATACATATGCCAATCCAAGGCGGTTGGCAATATCCATATTTTTGTATTTTAGTTCGTTGGCAATAGCATAAAAGTTGTGATTGGTCAGTCGTGATATTGTGTTGTTGCTCAAGTTGGTTATTGATATAGTAGTTAGTGGAGTTAGTTTGGCTAGATTGGCAATTTGAATTATTTCGGGTGATTCGCCAGATAGGCTAATCAAAAAAGCAATCTCATTTTCTTTACATTTTTCAATAGTAGCACAAGCCATATCCAAATCATAAAAAAACTGCCCCGCTTTCCCTATCAACATAAGTCTATTCAAAAACTCGTTGGCTACAAAACGAGATAATCCAAAGGCAAACACATTGACGCAATTGCAAATTTGCAACAATCTAGTAGTGATATTTAGTGTCTCTAGATTTATCATGCTAGCAGTCCTATTGAGATTGTGTATTTGTGGTGTTGTTTGAATATCTGTTTTTTGAGCAATAGTAGAATTTAACAAAACTTCTCTAAATTGCAGATATCCGTTGTAACCTAGTTTTTTGCAAACTCGTATAATAGAATTGGGGACAGTAAAGTTGTCTTTGGCAATTTGTCTAACATTGAGCTGATTGAGTTGGTTGACATTCTTTAGTATATAATTGAGAATGTTTTGTTCGTTGACATTGAGTGACTGTCTTTTGTCACCCAAACTTTTATAAAAATCCATGAAGAATGTCTCCATAATATGTCTAGTTGTTGGTTGAAAGTTGTATAAAATTAAAGGAGTGTACAAATAGAGAAGGTTAAAATGGAAAAACTAAACACTTAAATAAAATCAACCTTAAAGCGTTCTTAGGTTTGGGGGGGATTCCCCAAGAGCTTTTTGGTTCTTTTTTGGTGTCAAAAAAGAATAACGCTGTTTGGTTGATAGCTTGTATTTTATTGTAATAACCACTCATTGTACACTCTCAAAATCAACACAACAATAATAAATTTATATATAGTATATAATAAATTATTGGGTTTGACAACAACTTTGTGTACAGTGTACACAAATGTGGTATAGTTATAGTTTTGTGTACGGTGTTACATAGTGGTCATATACTATTGATATATATATATATATATAGTACAATTGTACTGTACTTGTGTACTTTGTTTATACAAGTAGTTATACAACATTGTTATGCAAAATATATATAACATATAGCAAGATTGTGTTGATTTAAAATTTGTATGTAGTTGGCACGCACTTGATTGTGTCATTAAGGAATAAATATGTTAAAAGTAATGTTTGTTTGTTCGGCAGGTATGTCTACTAGTTTGTTGGTAGAAAAAATCAAAAAGACCGCCGTTGAAAAAAATATAGAAATCAATATTTATGCAGTTGGCGAAGCAGAAGCAAGAAAGGATTTGAAACAGGCACAAATATTGATGTTGGGACCACAAGTGAAGTATCTAGAAAAATCTTTTAGGGCAGCATTGGCGGGCAGTGGGGTTAAGTTTGGTGTTATGAGTATGTTGGAATATGGAAGATTGGATTCTGATGCTATTCTCAATCAAATAATAAAACTGTCCAAGGAAGCGGGCTTGTAGCTCTAACATTATGTAGATACTTGAATGAATTTTGAAGGAGTATACAATGAGTGACCAATCTAAAAAAGATGTTGATATAATGACAGTCATGAATCTTATAGTAGATGCGGGTAATGGCAAAAGTCTAGCAATGGAGGCTATCTATCATGCCAAAGATGGGGATTTTGAAGCAGCACACAAAGCTTTGAAAGAATCCAATGAGGCAATATCGGGTATTCACAATTCACAGACCGAACTTATTCAATCGGCAGCTAGAGGCGAGAATATTGATGTTAGTCTTTTTATGGTTCATGCTCAAGACCATGTAATGACGGCAATATTGGCAAAAGATTTGGCAACAGAGATTGTAGAGTTGCATGAAAGATTGGCAAAAAATCAATTGATTTAGTGATTGTTTAAAGGATTTGCAACATGAAAATAATTTTTAATGCTGATGATTTTGGTTTGTCTAAAGGTGTCAATTTGGGGATATTGGAGACTTTTGACAATGGCGTAGTGAGATCGGCAACTATTATGCCAAATGCTCCACAATTTGAGCATGCTATACAAATAGCAAAAAGAACAGGCATAAAAGTGGGCGTACATCTTACACTAACTTGTGGAAAAAGTTTGCTCAGTCACAACAACATCACTGATAAAAATGGCAATTTTGCAAAACTTGATGTGTTTGAACAAAAGTCTAAAGATAACAAATTGGATTTAATTGAGATTGAAAAAGAATACGAAGCTCAAATACAAAAAGTTTTGGATACAGGGTTAAAACTTACTCACCTTGATAGTCATCATCACACTCATATGCTTGATGGAGTAATAGATATTGCTCAAAAATTGGCAAACAAGTACAATGTAGGTTTGAGGGGAAAGACTACATATTTTAGTGATGAGTTTTATGGTGAGAGTGCTAAATTGGATGACTTAAAAATATTGTTAAAAAAACATTGTGATAAGTCAGTTGTGGAGCTTATGTGTCACCCAAGCTATGTAGATGCATATCTATTAGATAATAGTAGATACAATACTAATAGGGCTCGAGAATTGTCTGTATTGACTTCTAGTGAGTTGTTGTTATTTTTAAAGGACAATGGTTGGCAATTGTGTAGTTATGGAGACATAGTATGAGACATTATATTGGCATAGATGGTGGTGGCACTCAGTGTAGGTTGCTTTGTGTAGATGAACAATCAAATAAGATTGATTTGGTATTGGGTGGGAGCACTAATTTGGCATCTAATACCAAACAATCTGTACAACATACATTGCAACAGTTGATAGATGAGTTTTATCACAACAATAAGTTGGACAAAAAAGATTGTTTGGGTTGTTGTATAGGTAGTGCAGGTATAGATACCGAAGCTTATACCAATAGCATGCATGAGATAATAAGGGGACTTGGTTTTGTTTGCAAAACAACAGTAGTCAATGATGGCTTGTTGGTATTGGCAAGTGCGGTAGAAGATAATCAAGGCATAGTATTGATTTCGGGTACAGGTAGTATTGCGTTTGGCGTAGATAAAAAAGGCAAAATTTGGCGTTCTGGTGGTTGGGGGCATTTTGTAGATGATGGTGGCTCTGGTTATTATATAGGCAAAAAAGCGTTGTTGTATGCATTTAAGGCTTATGATGGTAGAGGTATTGATACTGTTTTGGTGAAATATTTATTAGAATATTTTAAGATAAAAGACTTATCTCAAGCTCTAGATTGTATTTATGGTGAATGGGGCAATGACAAATCTAATATTGCACAACTATCTAAGTTGGTTGCTAAGGGGGCAAATGATGGGGATATTGTGTGCGAAGAAATCATAGTAGATGCTGCGGGTGAGTTGTATAGTCTAGTAGAAATATTGTTGCATTATTTGGATTGTCAAGATACTACTATTGTTTTGAGTGGCGGAATAATACAGGGGATACAACACTTGAAAGCTAATCTTGAAGAGTTGTTGAAAATAAATTATCCAAATGTAAAAGTAGTTGAGACAGCTAAAGAACCTGTATGGGGTGCTATAAAGTTGGCAATGAAAAAGTAGATAAATATCCACAAAATTATATTTTAGAAATAACAATCAAAGAGGTAAATATTGAATGTCAAAGAAGCAACACATAAAGATAGCAACAATAGGTGGCGGTTCTAGTTATACTCCTGAGCTTATTGAAGGTTTTATATTGAGACACAAGCAACTGCCTGTCAGTGAAATTTGGCTTGTTGATATTCCTGAGGGGAAAAACAAATTGGACATAGTTGCCAAACTTGGTCAACGCATGATAGACAAGGCAGGTTTGGATATAAAAATTGTACCTACACTTGACAGGCGTCAAACATTGAAGAATGCTGACTTTGTGACTACTCAATTGCGTGTCGGGCAGATAGATGCTCGTATATTGGACGAACGCATTCCCAACTCTTTGGGATTGATTGGGCAAGAGACCAATGGAGCAGGTGGGATATTTAAGGCTTTTAGAACTGTACCTGTTATTTTTGATATAGTCAAGGATATGCAAGAACTTTGTCCAGATGCATGGTTGCTCAATTTTACTAATCCTTCGGGCATGATTACCGAAGCTATTACAAGATATACGGGATTTAAAAAGGCTATAGGGCTATGCAATTTGCCAATTCATACACAAAAAAAATATGCAGACTTGTTGGGTGTTAAATTGGATAGGGTTAGGGTAGAGTTGCAAGGTGGCAATCATTTTGTATTTGTTACAGATGTCTTTTTAGATGGCGTTAGTATTATGGGACGCTTTATAGATATTTATCTCAACAAAAAAGAAGACACTACAATGAAAAATATTTCAGGTATGGATTTTTCGCCTGCTCTTATCAAGGGACTTGGGGCTATACCTTGTAGCTATCACAATTATTATTTTCATACTAGAGAGCAACTTGACAAGCAACTTAAAGATTTTGAGAACAATACTGTAAGGGGTGAAGTAGTAAAAAAAGTAGAAGAAGATTTGTTTAAGTTGTATAGCGATCCCAATCTTAATATAAAGCCAAAGGAGTTGGAACTTAGGGGTGGGGCTATGTATAGTGATGCTGCTTGCAATTTGGTATCTAGTTTATACAATAATACTGGTGATATTCAATATTTAGATGTAGTCAACAATGGGACAATTAGTGATTTGCCAAATGATTGCGTGATAGAGGCAGCGTGCGTAGTGACTGCAAATGGTCCAATTCCACTCAATATAGGCAAACTTAAGCCTGAAATAGCGGGTTTGATTCAACAAATGAAGTCCTTTGAACGCATGACCATCAAAGCGGCAAAGACGGGTGATCGCAATACTGCCGTATCCGCACTCAACCTGAATCCACTAATAGACTCTGATTTGTTGGCAAATAAAGTATTTGACGAATTGTACAAAGTACACAAGAGATATTTGCCACAATTTGATTTGTAGAAGAAGTTACACAATTTGTCTAATACCGATTGACCAAAATTTGTTTGCAACAAAACAAGGGGAAAACAAATGTATAAAGATACTATACTTTATAAAGAAATTTTAGAACAACCTAAAGTGCTATCTAAGTTGTTGAATGACAATCAATCCAAATTAAAGGAATTGGATAAACAAGTCAAAGCACGCAATATACAATATATTGTCACAACAGCAAGAGGAAGTAGTGGGCATGCTTGTGATTATTTTATGTATCTTGCTGAGGTTTTTTCAAAATTTCCTGTCAAAGATTTGCATCCTAGTATTGTGACATGCTTTGATGGAAAAGTTTCTTTAGCCAATGCTTTGGTTATAGGAGTATCACAAAGTGGAAAAGCCGAAGATGTATTGTCATGTTTAAAAAGGGCAAAGCAAGATGGAAGTATAGTTGTTGCAATAACCAACAATGTTGATAGTCCAATAGCAAAGATTGCCGACTTTTCTTTTGATTGCAATGCTGGACTTGAGACTAGTGTAGCCGCTACCAAGACATTTACTGCTAGCATGTATTTGTTGATGTTGATAGTTAGGCAACTTTCATCTAATCCGCAATTGCAAGAAATACCTACAGAATTGATAAAAGGAGTTGAAAGTGTAATAGCTAATGCAAAAACCATATCAGAATTTGGAGCAAGAGTATTTAAGGACACACAAGACCTATTTGTTGTTTCTCGTGGATTTGATTTTGGAATAGGTAAAGAGACAGCTCTCAAGCTCAATGAGTCTTGTTATATAAAGGCTATGGCTTTTTCTTCTGCTGAGTTTCAACATGGTCCGTATGCAATGGTAGATGGCAATGCTACTGTGTTGGCTTATGTAAATGGTACAGTTTTTGATAAAGAACTTGATAGTATGGTAGACAAATGTCGCAAAGATGGGGCAAAGGTTGTTGTAGTAAGTGACAAGGATAAAGGAGCAGACATAATAGTCCCGCAAGGTAATGCTGCTTGTATTCCTTTTTATAATATAGTTGTAGCTCAAATATTGTCTAATGCAACATCTCAAGCTAAAGGCATAGATACTGACAAGCCTAGGGGACTAAACAAAATAACGATAACAAAGTAGAATAGAGTACAAGGCATATAGTTTAGACAAAATTTTATAATTGACAATAATGATAGATAAAATAAAAAAATTTTCTTACAATACAAAATCAACTACAGACTTAGTTATTGCAGCTCATTTTGATGATGTAGAATTTATGTCTTATTCGGTAATTACCAATTGCATGCAAAATCCAAACAAGGGTATGGGTGCAGTGGTTATTACTGATGGTGGTGGTAGTCCAAGGGGGGGCAAATATGCAAACATAACTGATGAGCAAATGATAGAATTGCGTATTGAAGAGCAAAAAAATGCCGCCAAGTTGGGGCAATACAGCGATATGATAATGCTTATGCAATCATCTAAGCTTGTCAAGGAATGTAGTCAAGATATAGTACAACAGGTTGCTAAGACAATAATAGATATTGGACCACAAGTACTGTATACTCATAATATATTTGACAAACATCCAACACATCAAGCTACATTCAAAATTGTAATATCTGCACTAAAATCCTTGCCAATGCATCAACGCCCAAAACAATTGATAGGGTGTGAAGTATGGAGAGCTTTGGATTGGATAAATGATGTTGACAAGATACCAATGGATACTAGTTTTGATCATGACTTTGCACGCAAATTGTTTGGTATGTTTGAATCTCAAATAATAGGAGGTAAGAATTATGGAAATGCGGTTATAGGTAGGTTTGTTGCTAATGCTACATTTTATCAAACTCACAGTGTAGATGAGTATGAGTCGTTGTCATATGGATTGGATATGACTGCACTTATAGACGACCGCAATTTGACTATGACGCAACTTGCAACACAACACTTAGATAATTTTAGAGATGATGTGCTTGGTGTATTGGATGGAAATTAGTATTAAATTTGAAAATTTTTTACTTTGGTTGGCGGGTGTGATATTTACATATCTAGGTAGGTTTATTTTAAAAGAATAAGAGTTTTAAACTATTTATGGTTTAGAAAAAATAAAAATAATATATAGCAAAAGTTGTGAACATGTTTGTTTGTACGACAGTCTTTGTCATTGTGTTTTTTAGTACTGTTGTTTGTACAATACTGTTTTATACGATATTAAAGGAGAAATATTTTATGGAAGATACAAAAAAATCTAGCAAATTTGTAGAGAAATTCTCTGAAATTGCAAGTGTCGTAGGTAGGCAACGCCATCTAGCGGCTATAAGAGATGGTTTTATTACTCTGATGCCAATACTTATTTTGGGTAGTCTTATAACATTAATCAACAACATACCAATTGGTCAATGGATGCAACCAGATGATAGTGGTGAGATGGTTTCTACCTTTAAGTATTTGGCGGATTTTTTTAGAGAACACAAAGCTTTGGAGTGGATTCCAGCAATGAATGGGCATATTTGGGGTGGAACATTTGCAATCATGGCATTGCTTGCTGTGTTTTCAATATCATACCAATTGGCAAAGCAAATTGACCCAAATACCAACGCACTAGCGGCTGCTATCACAGCTTTGGGAGTACATTTATCTGTAGCTCCTACACTTGATTATAATTATGCGGGTACAGTGTCACTTTTTGTCGGTTTGATATTGTGTCTAATTACAACAGAGATATTTGTAAGATTGTCACGCAACAAAAAGTTGCACATCAAGATGCCCCAAGGTGTTCCACCTGCTGTTTCAAAATCATTTGCGGCATTGTTGCCAACCCTAATCACTGTTACTGCAATCAATTTAGTATTTGCAGTGTTTGAAACTTATCTCAAACATAATATATTTGATTGGTTTAATGACACATTGATGGGTATGTTTTCTACTGCTTCAGGTTCTATTTGGTTTGGACTAATTATTGTCATATTGATACATTTGTTTTGGATGGCGGGATTGCATGGTGCCAATATGTTTACGGGTATAATAAGTGCATTTACTTTGGCTTATGCTATCCCTGGCAACTTGGCGTATGTGCAAAATGGCAATAGTGGTGAAATGTTTATATTCAACAATGTCTTTATGGATGTGTTTATCAATATGGGTGGCTCTGGTGTAGGGCTTGCAATAGTTTTTGCCATATTGATAGCGGGTAGACGCTCATCATCATATCGCACAATAGGGCGTATATCAGTTGCTCCTGGAGTATTCAATATCAACGAATCCGTATTGTTTGGGTTGCCTGTAGTGCTAAATCCAGTAATGTTAATTCCATTTGTTTTAGCCCCTGTAGCTTGCTTGTTAATAGCATATATATCAACAGCGATAGGAATAATACCTCCTGTTGCATATGTAATACCGTGGACTACACCACCACTTATCAGTGGATACCTTGCTACATTGAGTTGGATGGGACCTGTAATTCAGTTGATCAACTTAGCTGTCGCCACTCTAATATACATTCCATTTATAAGAATAGCAGTAAAAATTGATGAGAATTTAGCATTAGAACAACAAGCACAAGCTTATGTAGAAGAAACTAATAGTAACGAAGACAACAATAGCTTGGATTTGCAAACTGAATAGTTGAGTGAAAATTGAAGGAGTGTACAAATAGAGTATATTAAGATGCAAAGTAAGAGACAACTAAAATAAAAACAACCGTAAAGCGTTCGGGGGTTTGGGGGGATTCGCAACCCCCCAAAAGCTTTTTTGGTTCTTTTTTGGCGTCAAAAAAGAATAATGTTTGTCTTGTTGTTTGTATTTTATTGTTAATAAACGCTCATTGTACACTCCAAAAATTAATTGTCAAAAAGATAGTTGAATAGTATATAAAGCAAGCAACAAGCACAACAATTGATTGTGTTTGTTGCTTGCAACCAATATTATATAGATTATATATAAATGAACTAAAGGAGAATATCTACAAAATGAGCAAATTTCCAAAAAATTTTTTGTGGGGTGGGGCTGTGAGTGCCAATCAAACAGAGGGGGCATACAAAGCTGATGGCAAGGGGATAGCATATACTGATATTTTGCCAGGTGGCAAGGTTAGGTTGGAACAGTATCTCAACAATACCCTATCTCTTGAGCCAGATGAGTCTAAGTATTTTTTTCCCAATCGTGATGGTATTGATTTTTATCATATGTATAAGGAAGATATTGCATTATTTGCTAAACTTGGTTTTAATAGTTATAGGACATCTATTGCGTGGACTAGAATTTTTCCTAATGGTGATGAGACAGAACCAAATGAATTGGGATTAAAATTTTATGACAAAGTTATAGATGAGTTGCTTAGGTACAATATAGAGCCTGTCATTACAATTTCTCATTTTGAAATGCCCTTAAATTTAATAAAAAAATATGGTGGTTGGAAGAATAGGCAACTTATAGATTTTTTTGTTCGTTTTGCTACAGTATTGTTTGAACGCTACAAAGGGAAAGTCAAGTATTGGTTGCCATTTAATGAGATTAATATAGCATTTAGTTTTCCTATATGTACTCTAGGTTATACGGCTGATATCTCTACTAGTCAGGGAGCAAAAGATATACTGCAAGGACTACATCATCAGTTGGTAGCAACAGCGAAAGTTGTCGCTATAGCACACAAGATTGATTCTCAGTTTAGAGTGGGTGGAATGTTGATATTAGAGCCAGCATATGCCAATTCTTGCAATCCGCAAGATGTCAGGGCAGCTCAGTATAGCGAACAAATTATAACAGGATACTGTGGTGATGTTCATGTAATGGGTAAATATCCTGCTATTGCCAAAAGATTGTGGCAAGAAAAAGGAATAGAGTTGGATATAACTCTAGATGATTTGGATTCGTTTGTCAAAGGTAAGGTAGACTTTTTATCTATAAGCTATTACAAATCACGAGTAGAAAAGTCAGTAGATAAATGTGAAAACGCTTGGGGTATATTTAGTGGAGTACCCAATCCTTATCTTAAGGCGAGCGATTGGGGTTGGGAGATAGATCCAATGGGGTTAAGAATTGGGTTGAATGCCTTATATGATAGATATGATATACCACTTTTTGTTGTAGAAAATGGCTTTGGGGCAGTAGACAAAGTAGAAAGCGATGGTACAATTAATGACGACTATCGCATTGATTATTTGCGACAACATATATATGCTTTGCAAGAGACTATAAAAGATGGTGTTGCAATTATGGGATACATGACATGGGGAAGTACAGACATGGTAAGTGCAGGTACGGGCGAATTTAGCAAACGCTATGGTTTTGTATATGTAGACCGCCACGATGACGCTACGGGTACATTTGAACGAAAATGCAAAAAGTCCTTTGAGTGGTTCAAAAAAGTTATAGCGAGCAATGGTGAAGATTTGGAATAGTATATTCATATGATTATCAAATTTTATTAAAGAATTTAGCAAACATATTTAGATTACCAATAATTGATATTTAATATTTTATAATAATAAATTTTAAGAAAACAACTATAAACAGTTGTTTTCTTTTTTTTTTGCATGGTATAATTACATAAACTTTTTAGGTAGAAGCAATTAAAATAAAGGGGATAATATTATGGATAAGAAAAAATTAAGTTTGAGGCAATGGTTGATATTGTTGTCACTAGCAATAATACTGCCTTTGTCTACATTAATGGTGTCATTGTTGCGTACGGAGTATGGTGTCAAGACATCAATACCGCCCATTGCAATACAACAAAACTATTGGAGAGAAATAAAAGGAGATACAAGTTTTAGTTATGATGATTTGAGAGATATTGTATCGCAAGTTAATAGTGCAAGATTGACACAGCACGAACAAGACAGTATGTTGTTGTCTATGCTTGTAGACAAGGCAAGCAAAATTGACCAAGAGATGTTGAGATATGTAGTCAAGAGTACTGTAGGAGATTTTATAAATTATCAAGCAGAGATATTTGAAGATGTAGATAGTCAAGTAAAGCAAGATATAAGAGATGGATTGTTGGATAAAAAAGAAACAGAGTCTTTGTATTTTTATGACAATATGATTATAGGAGATGCTGAGAGTTTTATATCAAATCAAAGTGGGGTTGACAATTATAGTTTAGGTGCAAAAGATAATACGGCGGCATTGTATGCAGCACTTGTTGCGGCAGGTATGGCGGGTTGGGCAGCGAGTACAGTAACGGGAGCAATGAGTACAATAGGGTGGACGGCAAGTCAAGGGTGGTGGATACCAAGTTTTGTAAAAGCGGCAGCGATAGGGGTGGCATTGCTTGTTATAGTTGGAGTGATAGTGATGTATTGGAATCAAATAGCAAGTATATTTCAAGCAATAATAAATTATTTTGTAGAAGTGGCAAGAGATTTTGCAGGACAAATCATAGACTTTTTCAATAATTTGAGAGGGCAAGCACAAGAAGCCAATAAGACTATCAATGATGTTATAAGAACAGAAGAAGAGTTTAAAAAGTTGGATATAAAAGCATTAACTACTGACAGTGCTAATTCAACAGAAAAAGGGAAGTTTTATGCGTCTGGTATAATTGCAGGTACATTAAAATTTTTGCCCATTCCGTTTAGAGATAGGGGTTTGGCAACGCAAACATTTATAGCTTTGGGTGCATCAATAAGGTATAATGGCTCAAGTGGTGGTGGAGTTTATACTTTTTTAGGTAATGATGCTAGTATAGTGGCACAACAAGCAGGAGGTGGACTTGATCCAATACTTGCGTCAAGTGACAATGAAAATCTTAGTGGAAAGTTTAATCATTGGCATGCATATGGACGAAGTCCAGAAGGTCATGCGTGGTTTGGAGTAAAGCTTTAGATGAGTGTATATAAGCTTTTTGCAATTTCTAGACTTGTCAATGAGAATGAAATACTTAGTATAGCGAGTTTACTTGATATTGAACTTTATCTTAGTCGCTTTGAAATAGAGAGTTTAAGTGATTGCAATATATATACTTTACATGACTATGATAGTATAATTTCTAGTGCAAATGCAAGAAATGGTAAGTTTAAATCCTATATAGACTATAATAATTTTTTTGTCAATCGTATACAATCAAAAAAATCACATGCATTAGAATTGCGAGCTAATGAAAATTATACAGAGATGTATTGTGATTATAAGAGACAACGAGAAATTTTGTATCAACAAATGGTAGAGTTGGTAGATAATGCTTATGGAACAAAGGAGCATAAAGATATATCTTTTAAACTTTCTTGTTTTGATGAAGAAAATGAAGTTCTAAAATATTCTACAGATGATTTATTAGAGTATTTAGATAAGCAAATAGAAAGGAATAAGAGAAGTTTTGAGTTGTCAATTAAAAATTTTAATCAGATTAGAGAGTTTATTGAAAAAGTATTGTTGTTGAGTGAAAAGGTAAGTATATTTTCTCATAGTTGGTATACTCCAGAGTTTTTTGCCGGAGAAAAGTTTGAGCCATTTGATACAAAAATAATTTGTTTTGCTGATTTGAAAATAGAAGATTTAGCATTTTTGGAAGATGATATATTGCTCACAATTGTAAAGTAAGTTGCTTAACAAAATGAATAGCTTGATGAAAAAAGCAAAAATAGAACAGATAGAGTTAGAACAAGAGTTTCTTCAAATTATCAAACTTTACAAAATAAATTGTTTGAATTGAAAGAAAAATATAAGTATGCAATAATGGCAGAAGATATAGAGTTTTATAGAAAAATGGCAGAAGATAACTCTGATTTTGTCTTGATTGAGAAGTGTTTTGAAAAACTCAAACAGTTTTTGATAGAGCTTGTAAATATGTTTGGCATGATTTGTTTGCTTGCGTATTATGATATTAATGATTGTAGCATTGATATAAAAAGTAAAAAAACTATTAGTATTGATGAAATAAAAATAGAAGATATTGTTTTTCTTAGAGACAATGTTTTGTTAACAATCGTAAAATGAATGTTGTGTCTGGTAATTGGTACGGAAATATAATAAATGTCGTGTTTGATTAGTTTAGTGTTGTAGTATGGAGCGAACAATCAATGTATTTAAGTGATTGTTTGCTTGCATTATTAGCATTGATATGAAATGTATTTTGAATAGTTGATAGAAAATTGAAGGCAATAAGTTTTTTGAATTATTAATCAAGAACAACTAGGAGTATATTCTCTTGGTTGTTTTTTGATTATACAAAAATTTACCAATTTTTTGACTTGTCTAATTGTTTACAAAATGTTATAATGTTAAGAGGTTTACAACTTTAATATTGGATTGAAATAATAGTATGACTAGACAACAATTCATAGACATTGGGATACAATTAGATTTTTCATACTTGGATTATCCATTTGATGATGAAATATTGGCAATTAGACACAAGTACAACAACAAGATTTTTGCTTTAATATTTGATAATAGGGAGTTGTTTGTCAATCTCAAAGTAAACCCTTTGGAGGGTGAACTATTGAGACAGAATTTTGAATATATTAAGCCGGCTTATCACATGAACAAAAAGCATTGGGTATCTGTACAGTTGTTGTGTGCTGATGTTGAGTTGGTGGGAAAAATGGTAAAGCAAAGTTATAATCTTGTTAAACCCAAACGACTTGTTGTTGGCAATGTAAAACAACAAACATATAGATAACAAAAACAACAAAATCAAGATTTTTTAATTTTGTTATAATTTTAATTACCTTGTTACTATGGGGGCAATTTCTATGAGTGCAAATGATAAATCAATAGATGACATCAAACTTCGCCCAATCAAGTACGCTATTTTGGGTTATGGCGGTTTGGCAGAGTTCCATCAAAGGAGATTTAATAATTTAGGTTTGTTTGAACTTAAGGGAGTTTGTGATATTGATTTTTTGCGTGCAGAGCATGCTGCGTGGCAAGGAGTGATTGTATACAATAGTGTGCAAGAGATTGCAAATGACCCTGAGATAGAGTTGGTGTTGATAAATTGCCCTGGTTCTGGTGATGGCAATGCTATTATACAATTAGCTAAGGCAAAAAAACATTTGTTTTGTGAAAAACATGCCGCTGTCAATCCTAAAAACTGGGACGCTATGGTAGAAGTTGCTAGACAAGAAGATGTTTTGCTTGTACTCAATCACAATCGTAGACTAGATAAGGATTTTCGTATAGTACAAGATTTGGTATGCAAGAATACATTGGGAAGGGTGTACAAAATTGTGTCCAATGTATCAGGTGGCAATGGGGTATTTAAAGAATGGATGAAATATAAGAGTAGTTATGGTGGGGCAATGCTCAATTGGGGTATACATCTTATAGATCAGATTTGTTTGTTAGACAAGAGTGCATTGCAAATCAAACACTGCAATTTGAGTTATGTGTTAGGACATGAGACAGAAGATGGATTTGAGTTGGATTTGAGTTTTGATAGTGGGTTGCAAGCCAAAATAGTAGTAGACAACAACTCTTTTATACCACAACCTAGGTGGCAAGTATGGGCTACAAGAGGAAGTGCAATAATACATGATTGGGATTGTAATGGATATATTGTATTTTCTAAAGGTGTGGGAAGTGCTATATCAGGAGTTCATTTGGGTAATGGTTATAGCAAGAGCAAGTCTCAACTCAACCCCAATAGTATTATGCAAAGAAAACTTCCTAATGTTAAATTGGATCAAGATATGTATTACAAAAATTTGGCTTATAGTATACGCAATGGTTATAATTTTGATGACAATCAATCAATAAAGAGGGTGCTAAGTATTGCATTAGGTGCATTAGATGTTGGTAAAGTATAGTGTGTTTGTATCAAAAATCTATTCAATTTGTACACTTCTCAAAATTTTGATTGCATTGAGATACAAATTTATGTAATAGCAATTGTATACCTTTAAATTTTTAACATGCAAGGAGAAATCTATCAATGAAGACACATAAAATAGTAGTGGGGTTGGGCAATTATGGCGACAAATATGCTTATACTTATCACAATATGGGTTTTTTGGCGATAGATTGTCTAGCTGATAAATTGGGGATAGAGTTAAAGCTTAAACAAAAATTGTATGGAAAGGTGGCAGAGTTTGTAGACAAAGATGGCAACAAAATAGTATTGGCACAACCTTGGACATATATGAATCTAAGTGGCATGTGTGTGTCTAGTTTGATGCATTATTACAAGGTAGGTTTGGATAGTTTGATTGTAATATATGATGATATAGATATAGAAATCGGTACAACTAGAGCTAGACAAAGGGGTAGTGCAGGTACTCACAATGGTATGCGACATATTGTATCTACACTTGGCAGTTCTGATTTTGCACGCATACGCATAGGTATTGGCAAGCCTCCTGAGCGTGTTCCGTTGGCAGATTGGGTAACTAGTGAAATAACGAAAGAACAAAGACAAGTACTTGCTAATGCAATAGAAGAATCAACAGACATTGTTCAAAAGTGGATTGTTGGAGAATTGTTTGATAAATAAATTTTAGGTATTGTTGATATTATTTGAAAGTATGATGTAATTAAAATACATGAGTCAAAATATAGATTATAAATTTGTACTACAGTCTCAAGGCTTTGAGTTCAAAAAAGGGTTGGGGCAGAATTTTGTATTTGACACAAATTTACTCAACGCTATTGCAACAGATGCCGATATACAATCAAGTGATACAGTAGTAGAAATAGGTGTAGGTGCGGGTAGTCTTACCAATATTATAGCAGATAGGGCAAGTCGTGTAGTTGGTTTTGAGATAGATAAAAGATTACAAGCTGTGCATAAATTGACTATTCAAAGAGATAGTGTAGAAGTAAAGTATAAGGACTTTTTGCAGCTCAATGACAATGACATAGTTTCTTTTGGTGTATACAAGGTAGTTGCCAATTTGCCATATTACATTACTACGCCAATTATTTTTAAGCTATTAGAGAGTAATAATCCCCCTAAAAGTATTACAATAATGGTACAAAAGGAAGTTGCTAACAGGATAGTTGCCAAGCCAAATACCCCTGATTATGGTGTGCTTACGGCGAGTGTAGCTTTGCGTTGTCAAGCTACCATAACACGCAAAGTATCTCGTGCGGCATTTGTTCCACAACCCAATGTAGATAGTGCAATTGTGAGATTGGACAAGTTGCATTGTAGCAACTTAAATGCTACAAATATAACAAAATTGATACAAGCCGCTTTTGGCAATCGTCGCAAAATGTTGGTCAACAATTTGGTATCTAATTACAGTATATCAAAACAAAAAGCCCAACAAGCTTTGATACAATTGGGATTGCCAATTACGATAAGGGGTGAAGCATTGAGTGTGCAGCAGTTTGTGGATTTGTATAATATAATTAGCAATATATAAAAGCTTGTAGCATATGTATGTAGCAAGTATTGATGTTTAATATGCTTTAAACAACACAAACAACCGCCTTACAATACAAAATTGCAAGGCGGTTGTTTGTTAATATTTTTAAAAGGTATAGCAAGATATGTTATTAACTTATCTCTTTAAGGCGTTGAGTAAGCAATGCTTTGTTTGCTCCCTTAATTTTTTCTATATATTCTAGCAATAGTGTAGATTGTTTTTTGGGAAATGGCATATTTTTAGATGAACTTGTTAGGCGTTTTATGTGATGTGATATGCAATGTTCTACTATTGTTTTTAGCAAGTTGCCATAGTTGATACGGCGATTTTTTTGTATATTGGATAGGTATATATGTGAAAGCTCATGCTTGTTGCTTGTAATGCTATCCTGTATTAGTTGCAAAATTTGCCCCTTATCAGCATTGGGATTAAATTCAAATACAAACTGAGTTATAGATGGTACATCAGGGTCAGTGATAGCATTAATTGTCTTTGTAGGTGACATTTGATAAAACAAATCAAACAGTGTATTTCCTACAAAGAGTGACAATTCGGCACTTTTTGAGTAGGTATCATACTGAGTTTTTGTTAGATACTCCCATATCATAGTTCCCAATTCAAATTCTAGCTTGATAATTGGCAATAGCTTTGCTTGCAAATTTTGTGTGTCAACAATATCAATTTTGGAAAATTCTCCAAACAACTGTAAAAATTTTATGTGCTTTGCATCCATATTATGGATATTATAACATTATAAATATCTATAGTCAATTTTTAGATAGTATTTGTGTTTTGGTATTATATAAAAAACAATAATAGCCTTCAATTATGCTATATATTTTATTTAATTTTCTTAGTATTAAAGACAATAGTAGTTATCAAATATTTTGAAAATGCAAATCATTGTGCTATAATATGAAAACATTCTTATTTGAGTAATAAGTTGTTGATTTGAAAATATATATATAAATATCATAGTGTAGTGTGTAATATTTCAAATTTATTGACTACTCAATTGAAGTCTAAAACTTATGCAAAAAGATTATCATACTCAAACTCCTGGTCAAACATTGGATAGTTTGGATTCTAGCTTGCAGGGACTGTCGCAATCTCAGGTTGTTGTCAAGTTGCAAGAGCATGGCAAAAATCAGCTCACAGCTAAGAAACGAACTCCGTTTATAATTAGAGCATTGAGGCAATTTAATGATCCTCTTATCATGATATTGATTGGTGCTGCAATTATTTCGGGAGCAATTACTATCTATGAGGGGCATCCTAGTGACCTTGTAGATGTAGCAATAATATTGGGTATAGTTGTACTCAACGCTGCAATTGGGTTGGTACAAGATGGAAAGGCACATACGGCATTGGAGGCACTCAAAAACATGAGTCAGCCTTTTTGTAATGTAGTGCGTGATGGGGTAGATTCACGGATTTCTACTGTTGAGTTAGTGCCGGGGGATATAGTCAAAATGGAAGCGGGGGACAATATTCCTGCTGATATACGCTTGATTGAGTGCTTTGGATTGCAAGTTGTAGAGTCAGCTTTGACGGGAGAATCTACTGCAGTTTCAAAAACTCCAAATACTTTGATACAAAAAGATTTGCCAATAGGTGACCGAACCAATATGGTGTTTAGTGGTGGGCAAATACTTAATGGTAGGGCAATAGGTGTAGTAGTAGAGACAGGTATGAAGACTCAAGTAGGGCAAATTGCTGCCATGATTGGTGATGAACCTACTCAAAGTACCCCATTGCAAAAACAATTGTCCAAGACCGCCAAGTGGATTAGTTTGGCAATTTTGGCATTTGCAATTATTATATTTAGTGCAGCAATAATCAATCAAGACCCTGTTGTAGATAGTTTTATGACGGCAGTTGCTATTGCTGTTGCAGCAATACCCGAAGGGCTACCAGCTGTAGTTACAATAGTGTTGGCTATAGGTGTACGCAAGATGAGTCAACGCAATAGTATAATTAGACACATGCCTGCTGTAGAAGTTCTTGGTAGAGTTCAGGTAATATGTAGCGACAAGACGGGGACTCTCACTCAAAACAAAATGACTGTAGTGGAGTTGTATACTCTACAAGACGGTCAATATGATTCTTTTTGCAAACCTCAGTCAAAGGCACAACAACTGTTGACCAAGACATTATTGTATTGCAATGACACAAAGCAAGGTGATGGACAACTATTGGGTGACCCTACTGAGACAGCATTGGTGGAATATGCTCAAAAGCACAATATATCAATTGTTAATGTCAAACGCATAGGTGAATTGCCATTTGATAGTGATAGAAAACTAATGTCTGTAGTTATGCAAGAAACGGTAAAATCTTCTACAAGTACAGCTACAGTAGATTTGTCAACACGCAATGGATTGTGCAATATCAAGACGGCATATACCAAGGGTGCTACTGACAATATGCTCAAATTGTGTACTCATATTTTGGATGGTGACAATATTAGAGCAATTACGCCCGCAGATATCAACAAAATTTTGACTGTAAATGATGCTTTATCTAAGAGAGCATTGCGTGTTTTGGGTGCGGCAATCAAGACAGACAATTTGGATGTTTTGGAACATGGTATGACTTTTGTTGGTTTGGTAGGAATGATAGACCCACCTAGACCTGAAGTAACTGCCGCAATTGAGACTTGCAAAAAAGCGGGTATAAAGCCAATAATGATTACGGGTGACCATGCAACGACAGCGACAGCAATAGCACAACAAATAGGTATAGAGGGAAAAAGTTATACAGGACAACAGTTGGATGCTATGACAGATAAGGAGTTGGACAACTGTATAATGCAAGCGGGTATATTTGCTAGGGTTTCGCCACAAAACAAAGTACGCATTGTTCATTCTCTCAAAGGCAAAGGTTTGGTTGTTGCTATGACAGGTGATGGCGTCAACGATGCTCCAAGTATCAAGGCCGCAGATATCGGTATAGGTATGGGTATAACTGGCACAGATGTGTCCAAAGGTGCAGCCGATATGGTTCTGGTAGATGACAATTTTGCTACTATAGTGGGAGCGGTAGAAGAGGGTAGACGAATATTTAGTAATATCAAAAAGGCAATAAGGTTTTTGCTTAGTGCCAATATTGCCGAAGTTGCATCATTATTCATTATTTCTACACTATTAAGACAACCTTTTCTTACCCCTATAATGATACTATTGGTCAATCTTATCACAGACAGTTTGCCCGCTTTGGCTCTAGGTATAGAAAAAACTGAAGTTGATGTCATGAATCACCCCCCCGAAAAATCCAACAAGAGTTTGTTTGCGGGTAGAATGGGTATTCAAATAATAGTACAAGGATTGATACAAACATTGTTGGTAATGTTGTGCTATGTAATTGCCAAATTTGGTATCAATAGTGTTGTTGACAAAGTTCCGTTGGCTATGGTATTCGTTACGCTAATAACAGTACAGTTGTTTCAGTCATTCAATTGCAAAGCTGAGATGCATAGCTTGTTTGCTAGCAATCCACTCAACAACAAGTTTCTCAATCTAGGATTTGCAATAGGTATGGCTTTGGTAGTTTGTATTATATTTGTCACACCTGTTAGAATGTTTTTTAATTTGCCTATATTGACAGTTGGAGAGTTCTTTGTGGCATTAGGTATAGCTGCTTTGGTAGTCCCCATTGTAGAAATTTATAAGGCAATTGATAGATTGGTGGCAAAGCGTTGTGAGTAGAGATATTGATATATAGTATTTGTTAGCTAGGATATATAAAAATATTAGAGAGTGTATAAATAGATTATATTAAGATGGAAGGAAGAGTAGTAACAACTTAATTAAAATCAACATTAAAGTATTCGGTTTTTTTGGGGATTCCCCAATAGCTTTTTTGGTTCTTTTTTGGCGTCAAAAAAGAATAACGCTAGTTTTGTTGAAAGTTTGTATTTATTGTTAATAACTGCTCGTCGTATACTCTCAAAATATTATAGTGTAGTACAAATTGAGATGTGGCAATTATATATAAATAAACACATATAAAAACGAAAGAAAAAACATATGATAAAAACAACAGTATATTCACCATTATCAGGCAAAATAATTTTGCCTGATAATACTCAAGAATTGATATTTAGCAACAGAAAGCTTGTCAGTGGTATAGCAATAGATCCATCTGATGGCAATATTTGTTCTCCATTTGATGGAGAAATTTGGGCTGTTTTTCCTACAGGACATATAATAGGTATTAGAGATGTTCATGGTTGTGAAGTCTTAATACACATAGGCAAAAACATGGTAGAGTTGGCGGGTATGTATTTTGAAATTTTGTGTCAAATAGGGCAAAAAGTTAGTGCAGGTGACATTATAGTCAAGTTTGATTTAAAAGCTATCAATAAAGCGGGATACAGTATAGTAGTACACATTGTAGTTGTCAAAAACGAGTTTCTTGACAATATAGAAGTATTGGCAAATGGAACAGTAAATGCAGGCAGGAAATTGATTGAAGTTAGTAGTAAATTGTAAAAAGTAGAAATTGCATGATTGGCAATTTGTAAAAGCTAAACAAAGTTTTAACTATTCTAAAAAATTATTGAAAATGACTATACTAGCATCAACTTTGCTAGTATAGTCATTTTGTATATAGGGGTACAACTAGGTGTTATTAACAATAAGATACAAACAATCAACAAGACAAACATGATTCTTTTTTGACTCAAAAGAAGAATCAAAAAAGCTATTGGGGAATTACCCCAAACACCAATGCTTTAAGGTTGATTTTATATTAATGTTAGCCTACTTTTCATCTTAATGCAATCTATTTGTATCTCTTTTGTATGTCAACTTTGTATTTAGGTACACTTTTTGGGTAATGGTACTCGTTGACAATTTGTAATTTGATGTATTACACTATTGGTAGTATTAATTTGGGAATAGTGAATTAAACAAATTGGGAGCAGTTATGAAATTTAGTATATTAAAGACAAGGATTATGGCTTTTGTTGTAGCAAGTATAATCCTGCTTGGTGTTGGCATGCTAGTGGCGTGTAGTCAAAATGATGATAAATATAGGGTAGACATATTTGTATATGCTACTAGTGATGAGTATGGTGGAAGCTTGTCTAACAATACCGAAAAATTGTTGAAAGATGCTGGATATAATGTACAATTGCATGATGCAGAATGGAATCCAGACAAACAAATGACACAAATAGAAGATGCTTTGACAAGAGGAACCAACTTGATGTTGGTTGCATTGGCAGATTATGCTAATGGTACAACTGTTGCAACCAAAGCCAAGGAAGCAGGCATAAAGGTTATTTTCTTTATTAGAGAGCCGTATGATTCTGGTACTAATGGTATTCCAAATCAAAATGGATTGACATTAGACAATACATTGTTTGTAGGTGCAAGAAATGGAGTTGCAGGCAACATGCAAGGAGAGCTTTTGGTAGATTCTTTGACAACCGAAGGTAGTCCATACTATATTGAAAAAGAATTAGATGATGAAGACAACGAGAAAGAAATAACTATAAATTATATATTGCTAAGAGGTGATGTAGGCAATCCTGCCGCAGATGCTAGAAGCAATAATGTAATTGCAAAAGCTAATGAGTTGTTGTCTAAATCAGGAAGAAAAATTAAGTTGAACGCAATAGAGAGTTATGATGCAAAATGGAATGATGCGAATGCTAGAAAGTTTATGGACGATTGGTTTGCCGATTCAAAAAATGGCGTTCAAAAACCTAGTGCAACTGACAATGCTGGCAAATTGAATTTGGTAATAGGCAACAGTGATGCATTGGTGACGGCGGCAATAGATTCGTTGACTGCAAGCAAAGATTTTAACAATGGTAATATTGGCAAGTCTATACTCACCATTGGTATGGATGCTGACATAAAAGGGAAACAATATATTGAAAGCGATAGGTTGGGTGCAACATTGTCATTGGATAGCAATTTCAATGCAAAAATCATTGTAGAAATGGTAAAAAATATAAGTGCGGGTGGAGACGAAGCTAGTATGAAGCAACAACTTGAAGCACTTTCACAAGAAGATAAAAAAGAAATTATTGTTAGCAATCATGTTAGTGGCACTACTATCAATGGAGATAGAGTTGTAGAGTTTGACTATGAAAAGTATGGTGTTAAGTAGCTAAAGCCAATTGTTGAGATAGTTTGAATTTTGTTTGTCAACATTTGTTTTGGGAGTGTAGAAGAGTAGTGTACAAATAGAGGCATTAAGATAAAAGAAAGTAACATTTAAATAAAAACAACCTTAAAGCGTTCGGGGGGGATTCGCAACTCCCAAAAGCTTTTTTGGTTTTAAAAGAACAACTTTGGTTTTGGTTGAATGTTTGTATCTTATTGTTAATAAATGCTCTCTGTATACTTTCTTTGTTTTTTGTGGAGTAATAGTGGATATCAAATACTCATTTAATAGGACTATAGATTATTTTAAGACACTAGACAAAAGGGCAGCACTCAAAAACAATATTGTAGTGCTTGCCTTGATTGCTTTTGTGATATTTACTGCTATTGTTAGTCCTAGATTTTTGTCGCATGGTATGTTGTTTAGGTTGCTCAATCGCATTGGATTGACATTGACTATGGCTCTTGGCATGTCTTGTATCATGATTGTGGGTGGTACTGACTTGTCTGCAGGGCGTGTAAGTGGGTTGGTTGGATTGGTCAGTGCTAGTTTGTTACAGCAGTCAGGACTTGCCAATGAAGTTTTTGTAGGTATTGCACCTATACCTACAATATTTCCTTTGTTGTTGGCTATGGCAATCGGTGCTTTAGTGGGGATTGTCAATGCTTTTGTGATAATCAAGTTTAGATTACACCCATTTATTATGACTTTGGCTACAGGAATGATTGTGTATAGTTTGATGTTTTGGTATATGTCGCTTGGCACTAATGCCAACAAGCCTATAACTGCAGGTATAGATACAGATTATTACAAGCTTATCAATACGGGTATAGTTGTAGCAGGGCAAAAAATAAATTATTTTGTAATTGTTGTATTTGCACTTGCGGGTTTTATGTGGATTTTGTACAACAAAACTCCTATTGGTCGCAGTATGTATGCTGTAGGGTGCAATAGAGATGCCGCTCAAGTGACAGGAATAAGTATACTCAAGACAACATTGATTTGTTTTGGAATTGCGGGGGCTTTGTTTGGAATTGCGGGTTTTATCAATGGGGGATACTCGTCTAATAACTTGGACAGTGGTTATGGTTTGGACTTAGATGCTATTGCAGCATGTATAATTGGTGGGGTTTCATTTGCGGGTGGTGTAGGCAAAATATCGGGTGTAATTATGGGAGTATTGCTAATCAATCTAATTCAACTTGCATTAGTATTTTTGAGAGTAGATACTCACTACACATCGTTGGTATCAGGGTTGATAATAATTTTGGCGGTTGGGTTGGATATGCAAAAGTCTAGAGCGATGAAATAGCAGTTTTTTGAAATACTTTTGGTATTGTATTATATTTAGTTAAAACAAACACAAGTGGATTGTATCTTTTGTTTGTTTTTTCTAAAAGAGTGTACAACTAGGTGTTATTAACAATAAAATACAAACAATCAACAAAATAGCGTTATCCTTTTTTGACGCCAAAAAAGCATTTGGGGTTGCTAATCCCCCCTAAACCCCCAAACGCTTTAAGGTTGTTTATTTATGTTGTTATTTTCTCTACATCTTAATGTACTCTATTTGTATACTCCTTTTTTGAAATGCTGTTGTTGTATATATCATATTTGTTTAGCAAGACAAACACAAGGATAATTCTCTTGTGTTTGTCTTGTCTAATATAGATTTTTATTTTTTAAAGCGAGAATTGTTGTTTCTATTATTTGTTTGGTTGTTTCTAGGTGGCATGTTGCGTCCTCTGTATTGACTGCCACCTCGTGGATAGTTGTTGTTATTGTTAGAGCTTGCTTTGTTGCGACTACTTACAGCAATCAATGTAATTACCAAGCCTACAATTAGTAGTCCGCCTCCTATAAGCAACAACAATATTAGACTGTCCAAACTATCATCATTTTTGTTGATGTTGTTGTCTGGGTCAGTTGTATTTCCGCCACCTGGGTTGCTAGGGTCAGTTGTATTTCCTCCGTCGCCACCACCGGGATTGCTAGGGTCAGTGGGGGGTGGAGGTGTTGCACCTTCTTCAACTGTCAACCAATATGTGCGACTATCTTGAGAACCGTTGCTATCTATTGCTGTTATTACGATTTTTGCTCCTACTATTGCTTGAGTGGGCGTGCCTTGTAGTGTGCCACTATTGCCATTGCTTGTTATGTTGAGCCACGAAAGTGTGGTATCTATTTCAAATTGTACAGTATTGTTGCTATTGGTGTTGATGGTTATGGAATAGTTTTCGTCAACTTTTGCGTTTGGCAAAGTTTCGGTAGTTATGGCAATTTCATCTTCTTCACCTTTGGATATATTGAGATATATTTGCTTAGAGTCTTGAGAGCCATTGCTACCTTTGGCAACAAACAATAGACTCCAAGGTTGTCCACCATTGTCAGTA